>JAACJX010000482.1 GCA_014237545.1 Ardenticatenia bacterium
CGTCACGAAGAGCCATATGCCTACGACGATGAGCATCACGACCACTGTCCACGAAAGACCATTATAGTTGGCCAACACCCAGGCTATCGCCCCAACGATCAAGGCCATAAACACCAGCTTTAGAATGAAGATGTTGTTCGGCAGCACCTCGAAGTTGTAGGCCATCTTGGTCCGGCGGCTCATGACCTCGCTATAGATTAAGAAAACGATTGCGAGAACGCCCAACAGCAGGGTCAGCAGATGCTTGCCGGGCCACAGTTCTCCGGGGATGTCGGGAATAAAGCCGTTGCCGATGGCGTTGAAGGTGTCGTTGTTGATGATAATCGTGCCCGAGCCTTCGGTGACAACCAGGATAGCTCCGCGATAGATGAGAAAACCGGCCAGAGTGGCCACGAAGGCCGGAATGCCGAGCCGGGCCACCAGAAAACCGGGTACCAGCCCCAACAACGCGCCAATAATGAGTATCGACGGGATGACTAGCCAAACTGACATACCCCATTGGGTCATGGCGATCGCCGCCACCGCGCCCAGGAAGCCGGCCAAAAATCCGATGGACAGGTCGATATGGCGGATGACGATCACCAGCGTGACGCCGATGCCCAACACGGCGATATAGCCAAATTGGTTCAGCAGGTTACTTAAATTGCGCGAGGAGAGAAAAATTCCGTCTGTCAGGACGGCAAACACGCCCCAGATCACGAACANGGCNATNAACATGCCATAGTCGCGAACATTTTTACGCAACACCTGNGAGAGCTGGCCGACGAAACCAGGTTCTGGCTCCCGTACAGGCTCCTTGATTGGTAGTTCGTTTGCAACACTCATTCCAGCCTCCTAATTTCTTGTGGCCAAATGCATGATTTTTTCCTGGGTGGCTTCCGCGATGGGCANCTCCCCCGTNATTTCGCCNGCCGAGACGACNTANACCCGGTCGCTCATCCCCAATACCTCCGGCAGCTCCGACGAGATCATCATGATGCTCATGCCCTGCTCCACCAGCNGGTTCATCANNGTNTAGATCTCGTACTTCGCGCCAACNTCAATGCCGCGCGTTGGTTCATCCAGNATTAGGATGTTNGGNGTTACAAACAGCCANTTNCCGAGCTGCACTTTCTGCTGGTTGCCGCCACTCANATTGCGNACCTTCTGCTCGATGGAAGGCGTCTTGATGTTGAGCGACTGTTTGTATTCGTTGGCAATTTTGATCTCGGCGTTCCTGTCGACCACGCCGCGACTGGCCAGCGCGCGGAGANTGGCCAGAGTCGTGTTCTCGCGCACGTCCTGGATCAGGATGAGGCCGTTGCGCTTGCGGTCTTCCGATACGTAGGCCACGCCGGATCGGATAGCTTGCTCGGGATGGCTGAACTGGTGCCGCTGTCCATTGACGATCACGTCGCCCTTGACCTTGTAATGGAGCGGGTTACCGAAGAGGCTGAGGGCCAGTTCTGTGCGGCCCGACCCCATCAGCCCGGCAAAGCCAACAATCTCGCCCCGCTTCAGGTCGAACGATATGTCCTTCAGGATCGTCCGCTCGACGGCCGGATTGTAGACTTCCAGGTTCTTCACTTCGAGCACGACCTCATCGGAGCGGACGTGGCTTCGCTCGGGGAAGATATTGTCGATTTCGCGGCCGACCATGTGCTTGATGATGACCTGCTCTGACACCTCTCCCTTATGAGCGTCAAGGGTGGCGATAGATTTGCCGTCGCGAATGACCGTCACCGAGTCGGCGATCTCCATCACTTCCCGCAATTTGTGGGAGATCATGATGCAGGTAACGCCCTGGCTCTTCAAGTCGCGCATCAGGTCCAGAAGATTGTCAACGTCGCCCTCGTTCAAGGCCGANGTGGGTTCGTCGAGGATGAGCAGGCGCACATCCTTCGACATGGCCTTGGCTATCTCGACCAGTTGTTGCTGGCCAACGCCCAGTTCGGCGATTTTGGCGGCCGCGTTGATGTCCAGCTTCACCTTCTTCAACATCGCCGTGGCTTGCTTTATCGTTTCGTTCCAGTCGACCCTAATCCCGTTACGAATCTCATTGCCCAGGAAGATGTTCTCATAAACGGTTAGCTCGGGAATAAGGGCCAGTTCCTGATAGATAATGACAATGCCCGCTTTTTCGCTGTCGCGGATTCCGGAAAATTGCTGCAATTCGCCGTTGAGATAAATTTCCCCGCTGTAATCACCATGGGGGTAAACGCCGCTCAGGACTTTCATCAAGGTGGATTTGCCCGCGCCGTTCTCGCCGACCAGGCAGTGAATCTCCCCCTCTTTCACGCTGAAGCTGATGTTATCCAGAGCCTTGACGCCGGGGAACTCCTTCGTGATGTTCCGCATTTCCAATATGATTTTGTCGCTCATATAAGGCTCCGACTTCGAATAATGCCCCTGTTAATACCTGGTCGGTGGCAGCGACCGGAATTGTTCTGCTGCTTATTCTAAAATCGCCGCGAAAGACGCTCGGGAATGGCCCGCGCGCGCCCTTCGCGGCGATCGGTCAGGATTCGTGGCGCTCGCACATGCCAGCGCCACGAATGTTCGCGATTAAAAAGGGACTACGGCAGACCAGTGAACTCATCGGCGCTGTAGTAGCCGGAGTCAATCAGGGCTTCCACCACGTTGTTGGCGTCCACCGTAACCACGGGTGACTGGATGGCCGGTACCTCGACCACGCCGTTGTCATACGCACCGGTCGCGTTCGGTTCCTCGCCAGAGAGCAGGGCCACGGCGGCGGCGATGGCGTCGGCCACCAGCGTGCGCACGTCCTTGAACACGGTCATCGACTGCTTGCCGTCGATGATGTACTGCACTGACGGGATCTCGGCGTCCTGCCCGGTGACGAAGTAATTCGTCACGTCCGGGTCAACGGCGAAAACGTCGGCGATCGAGCGGGCCGTGCCGTCGTTCGGGGCCAGGATGAACACGTCACCCTTGTCCTCGGCCGGGGCCACGGTCAGGTTCGCCTCGGCCAGGTTCTTGGCCGTGTTGAAGTCCCAGTTCGTCGTCACCTGGCCAATGATGGCCGCCATCTCGTCGCGGGTCAGCTCGGCCTTGTCTTGCAGGGCCACCGCCTCGCTCGAGTTCACGATCC
>JAACJX010000238.1 GCA_014237545.1 Ardenticatenia bacterium
AGAGGGTGGGGAGCGGGGGGAGAAAGGGGAGAAGGGGAGCGGGGGAGAAAGGGGGAAGGGGAGCGGGGGTATTGGATTTTTTGTGAACCTGGGAAGCAAGGAAGTTAATATGCATTGGACTAAATTTACAGATCGGCACGAAGAGGTTATTATTACGTTATGGCTCCGGCGGGTGGGCCTTTTTCTTACCGGCTGGCCCCCGGCGATGTTCGCGACAGAGCCATTCAAAGCAGGCTTTGGCGGCACACCTTCTTAAAATGCGCGACCGGCTTTTCTTCATCAGCGGCTTATTAGGCATCGGCGCTCTGGCGATGACGCTCATCATGGCCCTCATCGGCCCGCGCGAGACCGGCCCGCTGCCCCCCGGCTTCAACACGCCGAGCAGGGCCTTCGAGTTTGCCCGCCGCGAGGCCGAGGTCAACCAGTTGTTCGAGCCGTATGGCGCGGCCGCGGCGATGGATCGCGTCAACCGCTGGGACTTCCTCTACATGACGCTCTACAGCGCCTTCCTGGGGACGTTCGCCCTGGCGGCGGCCCGGCGCGCCGGGCGACCGGCATTCTACGTCGCCGCGGCGCTGGCCGTGGTCATCCTGTTCGCCGACGCCATGGAGAACCTGCAATTGCTGGGGCTGACTTTCCGGATGAGCCTCGACGGCGGCAGTCTGACGACCACCTTGGAGAGGCTGCACGTCTACACCTGGCTCAAATGGGGCGGGCTGGCGGTCTACTTCCTGCTGCTCGCGCCCTACTTTCGCGGGCTGAGTGGCCCCTGGCGCTGGATATGGGTTGCCGCGCTGCTGCCGGCCGCGCTGGCCGTCGTCGCCTTCCTCAGCCGCGGGCTGGCCAATGAGTTGATGGCCCTGTCGATTGGGCTGCTGTTCCTCCTGCTGACCGGCTACGCACTGCGGAGGAGTGGCAAACTGCATACAGAATCCAGCGTACAGCAAGTCTACGAGGCACCCAGTTAGGGATAAGGTAGCATTTTTGGGATTACTAATACGGTGCGACGGGAAGGAACCCAACGCATTAACGAGTTATGAAGCGCTCATCTTTCATCTGAACTCGTCATTCGTAACTCGTCACTCGAAATTTTTATAGGAGCGTGACATGGAATTTTGGCTAAATGGCGAACTGAAACAATTCGACGGCGATCCGGAGATGCCGCTGCTGACTTATCTGCGGCTGGAAGAAGGCATCACCTCGGCCAAGGACGGCTGCGCGCCCCAGGCGGCGTGCGGCGCGTGCGCCGTCGATCTGAACGGCAAGGCGGTGCTGGGCTGCGTCACGGCGATGAAACGCGTCGCCGGCGGCCGGGTGACGACCATCGAAGGGCTGGGCGAATACCGCCAGAACGTCTACGCCAACGCCTTCGTCGCCAAGGGCGGCGTTCAATGCGGGTACTGCATCCCCGGCATCGTCATCCAGGCCAACGCGCTCATCAACAAGAACAACGAACCGAGCCGCGACGAGATCGCCAAGGCGCTGACGCCCAACCTGTGCCGCTGCACGGGTTACAAGAAGATCATCGACGCCGTCGAACTGGCCGCCGAAGCCATTCGCAAGGAAGAGGAAGTGCCGCCGCCCGTGCCCGACGGCCGCGTCGGCGGCCGCCATCCCAAGTACCATGCCGAAGACCTGGTGCTCGGCCGCCACGACTACGTGGCCGACATCTTCCTGCCGGGCATGGTCTATGGCGCGTTGCGCTTCAGCGACCACCCGCGGGCCAGGGTGCTGGCCATCGACACCAGCCCGGCCGAGGCGCTGCCCGGCGTCATCCGTGTCCTCACCGCGGCCGACGTCCCCGGCGACCGCTACATCGGCCTGATTCGCCAGGACTGGCCGCTCATGATCGCCGTGGGCGAGGAGACGCGCTACGTCGGCGACGTGCTGGCGGAGGTCGTGGCCGAGACGGAGGCCATCGCCCGCGCCGCGGCGGCGCTCATCCGTGTTGAGTACGAGGTGCTGGAGCCGGTGACCGACATGCACCGGGCGCTGGAACCGGACGCGCCGGTCGTGAATCCCCCCAACCCGAACGGCAACCAGCTATCGCGCACGGCTTTCCAGCGCGGCGATCTGGACGGGGCCAAGGCCCGCACCGTCTATACCGCCCGCGGCACGTTCCAGACCCAGCGCATCGAGCACGGGTATATGGAGCCGGAGTGCGCCATCGCCGAGCCGGTGAGTGGACATCCTAAACCTAAGAGGTCTTTTGAGACTTCCGAGGTTTTAGACGCCGGCGATTTCCAGCAGGTCTTCGCCGAAGGACAGACAGAGGATAACGGCGATGGTCTGGCGGCCGGCAGGGAAGTCATCCACGTCTTGTCGCAGAGCCAGGGCGTCTACGACGACCAGATCCAGATCGCCAAGCTGCTGGGGTTGCCGCTCCAGGCCGTGCGCGTGACGCTGGTGCCCAACGGCGGCGGCTTTGGCGGCAAGGAAGACCTGTCGGTGCAAGGGCACGCGGCGGTCATGGCCTACCTGACCGGGCGGCCGGTGAAGGTCGGCCTGACCCGCGACGAGTCCATCGCCATGCACCCCAAGCGCCACCCGATCTGGATGGACTACACCGTCGGTTGCGACGCCGACGGCAAGTTGACCTACGTCAAGGTGAAGTTCGTCGGCGACTCCGGCGCCTACGCCTCGGTCGGCATGAAGGTGCTGGAACGCTCGGCCGGCCACGCCACCGGCGCCTACCACGTGCCCGCGGCCGACGTGGAAGCCATCGCCGCCTACACGAACAACATCCCCTGCGGGGCCATGCGCGGCTTCGGCGTGAACCAGGCCGCCTTTGGGCTGGAGAGCTGCCTCGACGACTTGTGCGAGCAGGGCGGCTTCGACCGCTGGCAGTTCCGCTATGACAACGCGCTGCAAAACGGCGACGTTACCTCGACCGGGCAGATCATCGAGGGCGGCGCGGGCGTGCGCGAGACGCTGCTGGCCGTCCGGGACCAGTTCTATGCCGCCAAGTACGCCGGACTGGCCTGCGGCATCAAGAACACCGGCGTCGGCAATGGCATGGCCGACTCGTCCCACGTGAGCATCACCATCGAATCGGCCGACCGGGTCATCCTCGACCATGGCTGGACGGAGATGGGCCAGGGCGTGCATACCATCGCCGTGCAGACGCTGTGCAACGAGACGGGCATCGACCCGCGCATCGTTCAGGTGCGCGTGGACACGGCCATGAAGCAGGAAGCGGGCATGACCACCGCCAGCCGGGCCACGTCGCTGGTCGGCAACGCCACGATCAACGCTGCCGCGCAGTTGAAGGAAGACCTGAAGACGCACTCCCTGGCCGAGCTGGCCGGGCGGGTCTACAAGGGGGCGTGGGTGGTCGACTGGACGACCAAGCCGGGCTACGAGAAGAACGGCAAGATCATCACCCACTACTCCTACAGCTACGCCACGCAGCTGGTGACGCTCGACGACGACGGCCGGATCACCAAGGTGACGGCCGCCCATGACGCGGGCAAGATCTACAACCCGACGCTATTCGAGGGGCAGCTTGAAGGCTCGATCCACATGGGCCTGGGTTACGCCATCAGCGAGGACATGCCGATGGAAAACGGCCGGCCGGTGAGCACCCGCCTGCGCCAGATGGGCATCCTGCGAGCCAAGGAGATGCCGGAGATGGAGATCATCGGCATCGAAGTGCCCGACCCATACGGGCCCTACGGCGCGAAGGGCGTGGGCGAGATCGGCCTGGTGCCGACGGCCGCGGCCGTGGCCAACGCGCTCTACCAGTTCGACGGCGTCCGCCGGACGAAGCTGCCGATGGAGCTGCCGAAGAAGGAGCGGGTGGTGGTTCGGACGGGGAACGGAGCGGAAAGTTAATTGCCCAATAAACCGGGTTTGGCGGGATCCTGTTCCCCAAACCCGGTTTCTTTAATCGCAGGCGTGGGTCTCCAGGAGGTCCTGGAATGTGATATGGTTGCATCGAATTGCTGATGGGAATCTAGAAACCGGGTCTTGCCGAAAATACCCTAGAGTTTAACTTACTCACGCAGCGACAACGCCGCAGCCGCCAACACCCCGGCCAGCGTCGCCTCATCCGCCGCCGGTCCGCCGCCCTGGGCCAGCGTCGGCCCTCCGCCGCCCCGGCCGCCGAGCGCCGCCAATGCCGGCTTGATCAGCTCGCCCATCGCTCCTGGCGCGTCGGCCGAACGACCGAAGACCAGGTGCGACCGCTCCCCGGCCAGCGCCAGCAGCGCCACCACGCCGCCAGCCTCGGTCAGGGCCGTGGCTAGCCGGCGCAGCTCGTCCGGCTGGCGATCGGCGAACACCCTCGCTACGAGTCTCGACTCGCCCAGCGGCTCGGCCGCGGCCAATAGACCCTCGGCCTCCAGCGCCAGCAGCGCCGCCTCGCGCTGCTTCAGCTCGGCTCGCGCCGCCTTCAACTCTTCCTGCAGCTTGGC
>JAACJX010000320.1 GCA_014237545.1 Ardenticatenia bacterium
ATGAGCAAAATCCTGGGAATTGACCTGGGCACCACCAACTCGGTGGTCGCGGTGATGGAAGGCGGCGAGCCGACCGTTATCACGACGGCCGAGGGCGGCCGCCTGACTCCGTCGCTGGTTGCCTTCACCAAGAACGGCGAGCGACTGGTCGGCCAAACCGCCAAGCGCCAGGCTACTATCAACCCTGAAAACACAATTTTTTCCGTGAAGCGATTCATCGGCCGTCATTACGATGATGCCGAAACGAAGGAAGACCGCGAGCGCCTGCCGTACCCCATCGAGAAGGGCCCGCAGGGCGACGTGCGNATCCGCGTTCCNATCAAGGATCAGACCTACACGCCGCAGGANATCTCGGCCATGGTCCTGGCCAAGATGAAGAAGGACGCCGAAGATTACCTGGGCCAGCCGGTGACCAAAGCGGTCATNACGGTGCCGGCCTACTTTAACGANAGCCAGCGCCAGGCCACCAAGGACGCCGGCCGCATCGCCGGCCTGGAAGTCCTGCGCATTGTCAACGAGCCGACGGCAGCCGCGCTGGCCTATGGGCTGGACAAGAAGAAGGACGAGCGCATNCTNGTCTTCGACCTGGGTGGCGGTACGTTCGACGTGTCNGTCCTGGACGTGAGNGANGGCCTGATCGAGGTCGTTTCCACCAACGGNGANACCCACCTGGGTGGCGATGACTGGGACCTGGCNATCGTCGACTGGGTGACGAGCGAGTTCCTGCGCGACCAGGGTATCGACCTGAAGCAGGACCGCCAGGCGCTGCAGCGCGTCCGCGAGGCGGCCGAGAAAGCGAAGGTCGAGCTGTCGTCCACGATGGAGACGGAGATCAATCTGCCNTTCATNACNGCCGACGTGAACGGCCCGAAGCACTTGCAGATGCGGCTGTCGCGGGCGAAGTTCGAGCAGTTGACCGAGCACCTGGTGCAGCGCCTTGTAGAGCCCGTCAACCGGGCGTTGCAGGACGCGAACATCAAGGCCGGCGATTTGGACGAGGTCGTCCTGGTCGGTGGCTCGACCCGTATGCCGATGGTCCAGGAACTGGTCCGCAAGCTGACGGGCAAGGAGCCGAACAAGAGCGTGAACCCGGACGAGGTGGTGGCGATAGGCGCGGCCCTGCAGGCGGGCGTCATCGGTGGCGACGTTTCCGATGTGCTGCTGCTCGACGTGACGCCGTTGAGCCTGGGTCTGGAGACGCTGGGTGGCGTGATGACCACGCTGATCCCGCGCAACACGACCATCCCGACGCGCAAGAGCGAGACGTTCAGCACCGCCGAAGACAACCAGACGGCTGTGGACATCCACATCTTGCAGGGCGAGCGGCCGATGGCCAAGGACAACAACACGCTGGGTGTCTTCCGGCTCGAGGGCTTGCCCCCGGCGCCGCGCGGCATCCCTCAGATCGAAGTGACGTTCGACATCGACGCCAACGGTATTCTAAACGTGACTGCCAAGGACCGCGCCACGGGTCGCAGCCAGCAAGTGACCATCACCGCCAGCACGAACCTGAACGAGAGTGAGATCCAGCGCATGGTGAAGGATGCCGAGTCGCACGCTTCCGATGACCAGCGCCGCCGCGAGCTGATCGAGGCGCGCAATGTGGCCGACCAGGTCATTTATCAGACCGAGAAGAGCCTGGGCCAGATGAACGGCAACGCGCCGTCGGAGACGAGCGACAAGCTCAACGGGCAGATCGCCGAACTGCGCGAGGCCATGCAGGGCGAAGACACCGACCGTATTCGCCGCCTAACAGAAGCGGTGCAGCAGACGGCCATGTCGCTCGGCGAAAGTATGTACCAGCAGCAGGGTGGCAGTAGCCCGGACGCAGCCGCCGCGGACGGCCGCGACGAAGATATCGTCGAGGGTGAATTCGAAGCGGCGTAAATTAATCCATGTCTTCACGTCGCCAGACGCGCCCGCGCTCCGGTGACGTGAGTGTCCTCCTTGCTAGCGGCAACGTCCGGTTGGATTTGGTCCAACCGGNCGTTGTCTTTTTGCGCCTCGTGTTTGCCCCCANCGCGTCGTCTGCACTACAATTCGCCTGTCTTTCCATTCAGGCTGTCACCACAATACCGTGCAGCCTGTTACCCGCGGGCTGCGAGCAGGAACGCCTGCCCGGCCCGCGGATTTATTCTTCCTCGCTGGTTAAGCGGGCCAAGAACGATGAGATATCGAAGCAGTAAACAGAATTGGGTTCGCGCGCTGGTGCTGGGAATTGGAGGAATAGCCCTGACCGCTTGTGTCCAGGCGCCGGCTCCAACGCCCACCAGACCCTCCTTGCCGCCGGAGGTGATCGCGCCCACGCCGCGGGCGACGGCTACTGAACAGCCCACGGCCGCTCCGACCATCCCACCGCCCACTCCCACGGCGACAGCCGTCACCCCGGTGCAGGGCAATGCCCTCAATCTGATCCAGGCGTTTGTCGACGCGCCTTTCCGCGTGGTAGCCGTGGCCAAAAGCCCCCTCGCCCCCTATACGCTCATTGTCGCTACGGAACGGTCATTGGACGTCTGCGGCAGTCCGGATGAGGCGCAACGCTGCACCAACGACGAATTATGTGGCTCNCTCTACACCTCGCCCACTTGCTACTTTTTCGTTGAGCCCGCTTTCCATGTCGATGCCGACCCGGCCACGCGCTATATCTCGCGCTGGCCNGACGAACCGACGGTCGCCGCGCTGGTGCTCGAATCGTTTCGCTTTGTCGATTCGCGTACCGTCGAGTTCCAGGCCGCGGGCGGCGACGGCGATTACTCGGTGCAGGAAGTGTGGTGGCTCGATATTGTGACCGGCGCGCTGGCGATGCAGAGCCGGGTAGAGAATAGCGGTGGAGCTCCCCTACCATGACCCCCGAACGATTGCAACAGACAGCCACCAGTTACAACGGCGTCGCGGCCGAGTATGTCGCCCACCTTTATCTTGAGCTTGACAACAAGCCGATGGATCGGGCGCTGCTGGACCGGTTTGCGGATCGAATGCGCGGGCAGGGCATTGTCTGCGACATGGGTTGCGGTCCGGGGCATGTCGGCCGCTACCTGGCCGACCGGGGTGTAGACGTCATCGGCGTGGATCTGTCGCCGGGGATGCTGGCGCAGGCGGCCGCGCTGAATCCTGGCATCGCTTTTCATCAGGGTAACATGCTGGCTTTGGATTGGCCCGATGGCGCGTGGGCGGGCATCGTCGCCTTTTATTCCATCATCCACATCCCGCGCGAAGATGTGGCGCAGGCGCTGACAGAAATGCGCCGGGTGCTGCGGCCGGGCGGATTGCTGTTCCTGGCGTTCCACATGGGGGATGAGGACTTGCACGAGACCGAGGCCTGGGACGTGCCGGTGGATCTGGAGTACACGATGTACGGCGCGGCCGAGATGGCTGACTATCTGCGCGAGGCGGGTTTTGACGTTGAGGAAGTGACCGAACGCGACCCCTATGCGCCGGAGGTGGAATACCAGAGTCGCCGGGCATACATCCTGGCGAGCAAACCTCAATAAGTGGCTACGGACAGGGAAAGGGAATACGGATAGTGTTAAAGCCGTATCGTCCGTCGAAATCAGTAGCTAATCTCTATTTCTCTGCTTTCTCCAAATCCTGGGCCACGTCGCGGCTGAAATTCCATCCGAGGTAGTACGGCGTTGTCGGCAGGGCNAGTTCCATCGCGTAGAGCGACTGNATGCCGGCCCGGACGCGGCGCGGCCGGCAGGTGAGCAGGTGGCCGCCGTGGGCCAGGTCGTCCGACANGAAATGCAGGTGCATGCCCGGCACGCTGACCGAGGACATGAACTCCGGCGTGTAGAAGCCGGCCAGCGTGCCGGTGATGTTCTCGAATTCGAAGACGGGCTGCTCTTTGGCGATCTCCACGAGCGGGATATAGCACTCCGATTTGGGCACGGAACGCACTTTCATATAGGCAAATTCCCCCTCTATCCGAAAGGCGTAGAAGATATTGGGCGAGGGTAGCGGCTCCTGCAGGCGGCGCAGGAACGCGTCGTAATCAAGCTCGCCGTCCAGCGCGATCGTCTGCTCTGGACGGAAAAACGTGACGCAGGCGAATGGCGTCGTCGCGTCGTCGTTGACTTCCTGCACGCATCCATCGGCCGTCATCTGGAAGATGCGGCCGTCGAGCATCACCATCTCGCCGTCGAGCATATCGAACGTGCCCAAACCAAAGTCGCCGTGCTGGCGTATCTCGCTGAAGGGGACGTGTTCTTCNTAAATGCCCTCNACAATTGCGTTGACGGGGGAGGATAGGTAAAGGCGGCTATTACGATTCATGATGTGGAATGTTATTTTTGCTGTGTGTCATTCAGTTGTCCGCTCCCATTGGCTCAGGCCACGGATCCTCAAAAATACCGGGGAGGGTCGTAATCCAACAGGACAACATACAGGACCGGCATCGTAGGTCTGATCACCCTGACGCGTGACGAAGTGGTACTCAGCCGGAGGCATCTGCCGCCAGAAGGAGTAATCGGCCGTGTTGCGTAGTCGCAGAGTCTCCTCAACCTCTTCTCCGTTGGTGACGATCCTGGCTACATCCTCCCCCGGCCGGCTTGCCTCGTAGAAGGTAACTTCGCTCACCCCGCCGGTGACGGTCACGTGTAAATTGGTTGAGCGGCTATTGATGCAGCCAATAAGTGAAAACCAGATCAATCCGAAAACGATCAGAACACCCAGAACAATCAGAAACTTACGGTTCATGTTCTGCCCCTCTGGTTACCTTTAAGATTTAGATGTTGTGGCGTAGTCGCGTTTACAGATAACCCAGCCCCCGCAGCCGCTCTTCAATCTGCTCCGCTTCGGCCGCGTCGAAACCCTGTTCGGTGGCCACACCCGCATCGCTATCATCCACGGTGCGAACCGGCTGCGGCTGGGTGAGTATCTCGCTCAACACGCGGCCGTCCATCACTTGCGGGACGGGCTCGCCCAGCAGGTGCAAAATCGTCGGAGCAAGGTCGAGGATGCTGGCCTCGGGTAGCTCGACGCCGCTGTGGATGCCCGGCCCGGCGGCGATGAAAATACCCTCGCGCCGGTGGCAGCCGGAGTCGCCGCGGATCTGGCTGGTCATCACTCGCCCCTCGGTGGCGAAAAGGGGGCAGGCGATCATGGCGTAGTGGTCCAGTTCCAGGTGCAGGTCAGGCCCAAGTTCGGCGTAGGGGCCGTGATAAACCTCGCGGCCGCGCCAGAGGTTGGTCAGGATGGGCTGTCCCTCATCGTCGCGCAGCTCGGCCAGCGCGTCACTGACTTCGACTAGCCGTCGTTCGTAGTCGGCTTCGGGAACCATGCCATGATCATCGCGGCCGATCCGATTTATGTAAACCTGACCGACGTGGCCCATGCTGTAGGCGATCGTCCGGCTCCAGTCGACGCTGTCGAAGCTGAGGAACTTGCCGACGATATCGTTGCGCGCCTTCTTGCTGACGCGAGCAATGGTGTTTTGCAAACCCAACCGCGACAGCCACTGGTAAGCCGTCGCCGGGGTGATGCCGTTGCGGAAGGCCCACGCCTTCAGTTGGGTCATCGCGTCGGGCTTTAGCTTCATCAGCCCGTGCTGGATGAAGAAAACGTTCAGGTTGACCATGTTCTTCAGCGGGCCAAAGCCGTGGTCGGACATGGCGATGGTTGTAGAACNGGGGGGCAATTTCGCCATCAGCCGGCCAATGGCCNCGTCGACGCGGGCGTAGCCGTCGCGAATGGCGTGCTCGTAGNGCGACGGCTCGTAGCGCTTGTGGGTATGGTCCATGAACCGCCACAGGGCATGTTTGGCGATGTCCATGGCGATGAAGTGGACCATGAGCACGTCCACCGGCTCGGACTCCATCAGCTTCAGCGCCCAGCGGGCGTGGGTGTCGATGAGATCGTAGATGTCGGCGATGAACTCAGCCTCATTGCCAGGCTTGTACTGGATGTTCGGTGCGACNCGATAGGGCCCCATCTCCGTTTCATAGCGGTCGATCAGGTCCGGTGGGTGGCTGATGATCGCGTTACGCGGGCTGAGGATGTCGGTGACCATGAAGCCGTTGACTTCCTGCGGCGGGTAGGTGACCGGCACGTTGAGCACGCCGACGCGGTAACCGGCATCGGACAGCCGCCGCCACAGGGTCGGTTGCCGAATTCGTGTCGAGTTAACGAGGGTGAAATTCTCGCCGTGGGGCTGGATGAAGTCGAAGACGCCGTGCTTGCCGGGGTTCGCCCCGGTCATGAAGGTCGGCCAGGCGGGACTGGTGACCGGCGGCAGGGGCGAGGCCAGGTCGGCTGTGACGCCATCGCGCATCAGCGCCGCCAGGTTCGGCAAGTAGCCGTCGCGCGCCC
>JAACJX010000534.1 GCA_014237545.1 Ardenticatenia bacterium
GACGCCGGTGGTATCGAGGTAGTCACCGGCCTGGCCTGATATGGCTGTTCCCGGAACGGTGACATAGCTGACGACGACTTCCGCGCCCTCGGCCGGCGGGGCGCTGATGGCGACCTCAGCAATCCCCACGNNGTCACTCTCNTTNACGGTAAANNTTCCGGGNGGNAAGCCNACCTCAGNGACGTTATCGACGGCTACGGTGGCTCCCACGGGACGTGCGGCCAGTTCCACCAGAATGAATACGATGGCGACGGCCGCCATCGCCAGGGCGCAAAGCAACTTTCGGAGCATGTCACACCCCCTACCCGCTGATTGACCTGGAAGGCAAGTCAATTACAGTGTAATGCCGGCGAAGGCCGAGAGCAATAGCGGCCGCGATAGATGGGACCTTNTACGCCTATTCCGCGTTAGAGCGAGAAGATAACAAATAGCGGAGTTTGCTGATGAATTCGCCAAGGAACCAAAAGCGTAAGTTNTTTTGCAAGGCACTCTATCTAAACTCACCTTCAAGACAGTCGTGATCGGGACCAGCGATTCATGGAGGCTCCATGAAATCTACGCGACAGATAGGGCGAAGCGATTACCTGCAGCGCCATATTGCTACCTCGGCGCCACATCTCACGCCGTTGAAGCTTGCCAATTTGGCTCTTAATCTGGCCGAGCTGCGCTTTGGCGTTGCTGCCTGTCACAGCCTTCCCCCTTACATAAAGGTTGAGCCGGCGCAACTTTGCCAGTTACGCTGTCCCGGCTGCCTGCATAGCGACATACTCTACAAGCGGAAGGTCCGCGACACCACGTTCCTTACTCTTGAAAACTTCCAGAAGATAATCGACCCGATCAGTTCTACGTTGATCGGTATCAGTCTCAGTTGGCGGGGCGAGCCGATGCTCAATAAGGATATCGCGGCTCTGATCGCCTACGCACACGCCAAGAATATTGGCATTAGCTTTCCGACTAATTTATCGATGCCTCTCAATGAGGAGCGAATTGAAGCCCTGGCCTTATCACATCTCGACGCNCTNTATGTTTCCCTCGACGGCGCCTCACCGGAGACGTATAACCAATATCGAATTGGTGGCCAGTATAGCACCGTTCTTGACAACGTCCGTCGGCTGGCCGAGGCGCGTAATCGAGCGGGGCGACGGCGGCCGAGAATTGTCTGGAAGTTCATCGCCTTCGATCATAATCGCCACGAAGCGCCGGAGGTGGCAGCCAATTACCGGGCATTGGGTTTCGACGCCTTCGAAATCGTCCTGGATCGCAGCAGTCGCAGCGTCCTGGATTCTCGGAAAGCCCAAAACCATCACTTATTGAACAAGAAGAAGCCTTGCTATTGGTTATGGCACACAATGGTCGTCGGCTGGGACGGCCAGATCGCCCCTTGTTGCAAGAATCTGAACTTCGAACTGGGCAACGCTCTTCGGGAATCGACGCGGGATATCTGGCGAAGCGAGGGGTATCGCGCCTTGCGCGCTGGATTCTCGCCCACTGCCTATGGGGAGGGCATGCATCCCCATTGCCGCGAGTGTATCGGCTTCAAAGAAACTGCCCCAATTGACAGCATGCAACTGCCGGTCATCAAAGNATAAATTGCTGCTGGTGGCGCGTCGATTNTNTNGCTCGTNGCCGGGTTGATCGCCACCCGCCACTTCGACCTTAAAACCCCNAATTCTTTAAGTTTATCTAGACCCCCCTTCGAACAGGTGTGTTATACTCGCGCCCATGTTGGGGACTGCAACAAATTCACCTGTACCGGAAGAACACCAGCCCTTCGTCCACCTCCACGTTCATAGCGAGTTCTCGCTGCTCGACGGCCTGAGCCGGCTCGACCACCTGGCCCGCCGCGCCAAGGAGCTCAACCAGCCCGCCCTGGCCCTGACCGACCACGGCGTCATGTTCGGCGTCATGCCCTTCTACCAGGCGTGCAAGAACCACGGCGTCAAGCCGATCATCGGCATCGAGAGCTATGTGGCCGCCCGCGGCATGACCGACCGCGACCCGCAGCTCGACCGCGAGCGCACCCACCTGCTGCTGCTGGCCGAGAACCAGACCGGCTATCTGAACCTGTTGCAGATCGCCAGCAGCGCCCAGCTCGACGGCTACTACTACCGGCCGCGCATCGACCTCGACTTTCTGGCCGCCCACAGCGAGGGCCTCATCTGCACCACCGGCTGCATGGCGGCCGACATCCCGCGGGCCATCGGCAACGGCGATATGACCCGCGCCCATGCCCTGATGGGACAGTACATCGACATCTTCGGCCCCGAGCGCTACTTCATCGAGCTGCAGGAGCACAGCATCCCCGAACTGACGGCCATCAACAAAACGCTGATGGAGATGCAGCCGCGCTACAACCTGCGCTTTTTGGCCACTAACGACGTCCACTACACCACACCCGACGAGGCCTCGCCCCACGACGTGCTGCTGTGCATCCAGACCGGCGCCACGGTCAACGAGTCGAAGCGCATGCGCTTCAGCGACCAGGGCTACTACCTCAAGTCCCGGGCCGAGATGCACCGCCTGTTNGGCCACATCCCCGGCGCGCTCGACAACAGTCTGCTCATCGCCGAGATGTGCAACGTCGACCTGGACACGAAGGGCTATCACCTGCCCATCTTTGACGTGCCCGAGGGCTACGACGCGCCGAGCTACCTGCGCCAGTTGTGCGAGGAAGGTCTGGCCCGCAAGTACGGCGNGGAGCGGGCGCNGACCGACGAGAAGCTGCGCGCCCGGCTGGAGCACGAGCTGCGNATCATNGGCGGCATGGGCTTCGACACCTANTTCCTCATCGTGTGGGANCTGTGCGAATACGCCCGCCGCGTGGACATCTGGTGGAACGTGCGCGGCAGCGGCGCGGGCTCGCTGGTGGCCTACACGCTGGGCATCACCGGCATCGACCCCATCGGCAACGGCCTCATCTTCGANCGCTTCCTGAACCCCGGCCGCGTCTCCATGCCCGACATCGACCTNGACTACCCCGACGACCGCCGCTCGGAGATGGTCGAGTACGCCGTGAACAAGTATGGCCAGGACAAGGTGGCCCAGATCATCACCTTCGGGACGCTGGGCGCGCGNGCGGCCATCCGCGACGTNGGNCGCGCCCTCGACGTGCCNCTGCCNGAGGTNGACGCCNTNGCCCGGCTCATCCCGGCCATCCCCGGCAAGCCGGCCAAGATCGACAACGTGCTCGACAAGGATCACGAGTTCTACTCGGCCGACCTGGAAGCCAAGGTCAAGAGCGAACCGCGCATCAAGGAACTCATCGACACAGCGCGGCAGATCGAGGGGGTGGCNCGCCANGCCAGCAGNCACGCCGCCGGNGTCATCATCTCCGACAAGCCNCTGGTNCAGTACGTGCCGCTCCACCGGCCGACCAGCGGCGAGGCCGGGCTGGGCGGCATCCGCTCCATCAGCCAGTGGCCGATGGAGATCATCGAGAAGATCGGCCTGCTCAAGGTCGACTTCCTCGGCCTCAGCACGCTGACCGTCATGCGCAAGGCGGCGCAACTCATCGAGCAGCGCCACGGCGTGCGCTATTCGATGGACACCATCCCCTACGATATTGGCATGTGCGGCCCGGACAAGGACAGCGATAAGGGCATGGAGGCCGCGTTCGACATGCTCGGCCGCGGCGACGTGCTGGGCGTGTTCCAGGTGGAAGGCTCCGGCATGCGCAAGCTGATGATGGAGATGAAGCCGCGCCGCTTCGACCACATCATCGCCGCCATCTCCCTCTTCCGCCCCGGGCCGATGGAGAACATCCCCGAATACATCCGCCGCATGCACGCCGCGCTCAACGAGGGCAAGGACGTGGCCGTCTACCACGCGCCGGAATTGAAGCCGATCNTGCAGGANACCTACGGCATTCTCGTCTACCAGGAGCAGATCATCCGCATCGCCGCCGAGCTGGCCGGCTACGAGCCGGGCGAGGCCGACATGATCCGCAAGGCCGTGTCGAAGAAGAAGCGCGACCTNATGGACGAGCACAAGGCCAAGTTCACCGCCGGGGCCATGGCCCGCGGCTTCTCGCAGGACGTGTGCGACGCCATCTGGGGCGACATTGAGTTCTTCGCCCGCTACGGTTTCAANAAGGCCCACGCCGCCGACTACGCCGTNATCTGCTGCCAGACGGCCTACCTGAAGGCCCACTACCCGGTGGAATACATCACCGCCNTGNTGACGGTGGACCACCAGGACACGGAGAAGGTGGCCAAGTACGTCACCGACGCCCGCCACCTGGGCATCGCCGTCGCCCCGCCGAGCATCAACCGGTCGATGCTGGATTTCACGATTGAAGATGGGGCGGAAGCGCAGGGGAGAAAGGGAGCAGGGGGGAAAGGGAGAAAGGGAGAAAGGGTAAACCCCTCTGCTACTTCCGGCTCGCTCATCAGGTATGGATTGGCGGCCATCAAGAACGCCGGCGAGAGCGCGGTGCAGGTGATCATCGACGAGCGTGAGGCCAACGGGCCGTTCAGGAACCCGGTCGACCTGGCCGACCGCGNCGACCTGCGCCGGGNGGGCAAGCGGGCGCTGGAGTCGATGGCCCGCGTTGGGGTCTTCGACGAGTGGGGCTCGCGATCCTGCATCCTNGAGGCCCTCGACCGGATGGTGGGCCACAGCGGCAGCACCCACGCCGCGGCCGAGGCCGGCCAGATGACGCTCTTCGGCGGCAATGGCGGCAGCGGCCAAGATCGACGTCGCCCTGCTGCGGCCGGAGAAGGAGATCAAGNCGNTNGACCGGCGNGAGNTGCTCGACTGGGAGAAGGAGCTGATCGGCGTCTANCTGACCGAGCANCCGCTGNANCACCGGCTGGCCGACCTGCAGGAGGTCGTCACCGCCCGCACCGGCGAGCTGGACGCCACCTGGAACGGCAAGCCGATCNCGCTGGCCGGCATGGTGGCCGGGCTGCGCACGCTGAACACCAAGAAGGGCCAGCCGATGGCCTTCGTCACGCTGGAGGACCTGGACGGCAAGATCGACCTGGTCATGTTCCCCAAGGTGTGGGCCGCCCACCGCGAGATGGTGCAGGTCAACCAGATCGTCGTCGTCCGCGGCACGGCGCAGGCCGAAGGGGAGTCGCTCTCGATCATCGCCAACAGCGTGCAGACAAAGCTGACCGTNGCCAAGGACGCCGCCGCGGCGCGCCACATAGAAACCGAGTTTTCAGGAAAAAACTCGGTTTCCAGCGGCGTTCCCAGCGACTACGACTTCTGGCCGCCCGACGACGACTGGAACGTCGCTCCCGCGCCGACCCCAAGCCCACCCCCGGCCCGCTCGGTGGCCGAACCCGCGCCGTCCTACGCGGCCAACGGCAACGGCTTCGCCGCGGCCGAGAGCGTGCCGCCGCCGCCCGACGAAGCCGAGGATGACGAGGAGTTCACCGGCTATGAGACGGACGACGCCGCCGACGAGCCGACCCGGCCGGACCCGGCGGCCATCGTCGAAGCCCAGGAGCCGCCCCCGCCGCCGGTGGTGGAAATGCCGGGGAGAATGACGAATTACGAATTACGAATGACGAATGGAACCGCGGACAGCGCCGCGGCAACGAATCAACCCCCAATGACAAATAACCACCGACCCCTGGCCAGCGATCCGGCGCCCCCTTACGAAGACGAGCCGCCACCCACGAATGGCTCGTACAAGATGCTCGTCGTGGAGATTCGCGCCTCGGGCAACTGGAAGGACGCCTGCCGCCAGTCGTTCCGGCTGGCCGAGCGGTATGAGGGCAACGCCATGCTGCGGCTGCAACTGGCCGGGCANGACNTGGTNATGGANTTCCCCAACNANCGCGTCGGCTGCGAGGCGGAACTGATCGAGCAGCTGGAGCGGGTNCCNGGNGTNGGNCGGGTGTTNGAGCGNTAACAGTCTCAGGTGCGACGCACTTTCCGAAGTGCGTTGCACCTGCTTTCTGTACCTAGAGGTGCGACGCACTCAAGAAAGTGCATCGCACCCGTTGCCATCTAGAAAGTGCATCGCACCCACGCCTTAACCTAGTAATCTAATCCCTCAAACAGCCCTGCCACATCCTCGGGGTGCTGGCGCGAGATTAGGTAATCCAACACATATTGCCGGTATTGATCGGCCGAACCAAAGCAATCGCGCACGAATTCCCGGTCTACGATAGAACCATTCCGCTCGCCCACCCATTCCAGATAGTTGGAAAACGCCCATTCATCCACGCTACGAGCAAGCCCGTGTTTCACTGGATTGCCGTGAATATAGCGGCACAGATGCAGCAAATGAGCCCGCCGGCCGATCAACTCCACCTTGTATGGTCCCTCAAATAATGTGCCAGTATGGTTGTAGCGTTTATTATACGCTTTGCTGTAACTGTTGAAGACGCGTTGCGGCATCAATCCGGCAGGTTCATCTCCATCCTGCCGGATCAGATAATGATAGTGGTTGGGGAGCAAGCAGTAAGCGATCAATGTCAGGTGAGCGGCACGGCTCACCTGTTTCATCAGCCGCAGCACGAATAAGTAATTCTCTTCCTCCCGGAAGATAGACTCCCGATGAACGCCACGGTTATAAATATGGTAGAAGCTTCCGGGAGCAAACGTTGGCCGTCGAGGGCGCATGCATGAATTCTAACGTGAAATTAGATGGTGAACACTTTCTTAGGCCAGACGCAGGTGCGATGCACTTTCCGAAGTGCGTTGCACCTATTCTAGATCAAGTCAGAAGGCGCGTTACACCTATTCGCCAGGGCAATCCAGAAGGTCCGACGCACCTGATCGCCAGGGTAATTCAGAAGGCGCGTTGCACTCTAGAAAGTGCATCGCACCCGGCGCGAGATAGAAGTTCGTTGCCCCTGAGGGCTACCCCCACGCTCGCCGCAGCAGTTCCACCCAAATCCCCCCCATAATCCCGGCCACGTCCTCAGCCGAGTAGCCCCGCTCGCGCAGGGCCGGGGCGAGCAGCGGCAGGTCGGCGATGCTGTCCATCGGGTCGGGGATGTCGCGCAGGCCGAAGCCGCCGTCGAGGTCGGAGCCGATGCCGGCGTGGCGGGCGTCGCCGATGACCTGGCAGACGTGGTCGATGTGGGCCGCCAGCTGGGCCACGGGCACGCTCTCCTTGCGGCCGCGCACGTAGTCCGGCGCCAGGAAGAAGTTGGCCAGCACCGCGCCGACCACCCCGTCGCGCTCGCCGATGAGACGGAGTTGCCGGTCGCTCAGCTGCCGCTCGCGGGGGACGATGGCCCGCGCGTTGGCATGGGTGGCCCCGACCGGCCCGGGGTAGGCGTCGAGCGATTGGAAGGTGGCGACCTCGCTCATGTGGGTCAGGTCGAGGATCATCCCCAGCCCGGCCATCCCGTCCAGCAGCGCGTAGCCGTCCTTCGATAGCCCCTGCTTGCTGTCGCGCCATGCCCCGGCGCAGTAGCGGGTGTCGTCCCAGGCCGGGCCGATGAGCCGCACGCCGCGCTCGTACCAGAACTCCACTTCCTTCGGCTCGCGGATGCAGTCGGCCCCTTCCATCAGCAGGACGATGCCCAGCAGCGGCTTCTGGCCGTTCTCGTGGCTGGCGACGACCTCATCCAGCCCGGCCACGTCGGTCACCAGACGCAAGGCGTCATCCTCATCCACCAGCCGGCGGTAGTAGTCGACCTGGGCCAGGGCCAGGCGGTGGGCCTGCTCGGGGGTGTCATAGGTGTGCTCATTCGGCTCGCGCTCGAACGGCGTGGAGGACGGCGACACGAACAGGGTGGCGAAGATGAGGCCGACGCCCGCCTGACGCATCTCCGGCAGGCCGACGGTGGCGATATCCTTGGGAGCCGGCTCGCCGGCGCGGATCTGGGCCACACCCAGCCGCGGATCGCGCCCTTTGACGATGGCGTTGTACGCGAGGTCGAGATGGGCATCTACAATGAACATGGGTCTCCGTTAGGGAAAGTTAATAGGTGCAGGTAGCAGGGGAGAAGGGGGGAAAGGGTGCAGGGGAGAGGCAGCGGCCGGCGGTCGGCCGCGGTTCGTAGGCAGCCCCAGAGTCACTCACCCCTCTTCTTCCACCGCCTTGATCAGCGCCCGCAGCGCGGCCAGGTTGGCGTGGTTCATGTTGACCGGCAGCCCGTCCTCGCCGTCCATCGTCGGCTCCGTCTCCAGGTGGGCGCAGTGGTCGGCCCAGCGCGGGTCGTTGATGAAGTTCGCGAAGCCGTCCAGCCCGATCTGGCCGCGGCCGATGTGGGCGTGGCGGTCCTTGCCCGTGCCCAGCTCGTGGATGCTGTCGTTGAAATGGAAGCAGCGAATTTTGTGCAGCCCGATGACGCGGTCGAACTCGGCCATCGTCGCCTCATAGGCCTCGGGCGTGCGAATGTCGTAGCCGGCGGCGAAGACGTGGCAGGTGTCGAAGCACACGCCCAGCCGGTCGCTCGGCCCGGCGTTCTCCAGAATGTAGGCCAGGTGCTCGAACTTGCCGCCCAGGTTCGTGCCCTGGCCGGCCATCGTCTCCAGGCAGATGACCGTGTCCGGCGCGGTGGTTTCCGTCTCGGCCAGCAGCCGGCGCATGGCGCGGACAATGGCGTCGAGGCCTTCCTGTTCGCTGCTGGCCATGTAGGAGCCGGGATGGAAGGTGATGAAATCCGCGCCCAGCGCCCCGGCGCGCTCGACCTCGTCCTTCAGCGCTTGGTACGACTTCTCCCACAGTTCCGGGTCGGGCGAGGCGACGTTGATCTGGTAGGCGGCGTGGACCGACACCGGCTTCAGGTCGGCGTATTCGGCCACGGCGTTTTTGTAGAAGGTAATGTCGTCGTCGGTGAACGGCTTGGCCGCCCACTGGCGATTGCTCTTGGTGAAGATGAGAAACGAGTCACAGGTCTCGTCGCGGGCCCGGCCGAACGCCTTGTACGCCCCGCCGGCCGTGCTGATGTGTGCGCCTAGTCGCATAAATGTCTCCCTTGTCAGAGTTGGATTTGGCAATGGATGTGGCTACGCTTGGTGTCGACCGCAGACGACTGACCGCTGACCGCCGCCAGACTTGCCACTTGCCACCTGCAATTTGCCATCCGCCTCTTCTCCAATCTGCGTAATGTGTGCAATCTGTGGATTCCCTTCTTAATATTCCCGGTCATCCGGCCGCTCGGCCGACAGGTAGCCGATGGTCTCCATGCCGTTCAGCGAGTACACGCCGTCGCCGACGATGCGCCAGACCGGGTTGCCGGCCAGGTCGACAATGTACTCCCCTTCCAGCCGGCCGCTCGGCTCGTCATCCATCGTGAAGAGGGTGTAGCCGATCAGATAGCCGAACTGCTCGCCTTTGGGACTAATCAAGCCGCGCATGGGTACACCTCCGTTGGATTGATAGAAACAACGATTCCAGACGACAAAGGGCGGCGCGCCGGCGCCGGAACGCCAGCTACGGCACGGTGAACGTCGCCACCACCTGTTCGCTCGCGTCGAACAGGGTCAGTTGCTCGCCGCTGCGCCAGGCCGGTTCCCCCAGGCCCCAGTGCAGGTCGCTGAAGGTGTCGTCGCCGGCGCGGGTATGGAGCATCACGCCCGCCCCGTCGCCGAAGATGCTGACGTCGCCGAAGGTGTAGACGTTGCTGTCCTCGTCGCGCACCTTCCAGCCGCTGATCGATTGCGCCTGCGTCCCGCTGTTCACCAACTGCACGGCCTCGGTCTCCAGCACGCCGGGATCGATAACACCGGTCACGGCGATGACGCCGCCGCCGGCGGCCGCCGGTTCGGTGGGGATGGGGCTGGGATTGGCCACGGCCGTCTCGGTCGGCGCGACGGTCGGCTCCGGCAGCCCGCCAACGGGGATCACCAACGACTGCCCGACGGCGATGAAGTTGGGGTCGGTCATGTTGTTGGCAGCCATGATGTCATCGAGGCTGACGTCATATTGCTGGCTGATCATGTTGAGCGTCTCGCCGGCCTGGACGACGTGGGTCACCGGCTCGGAGCCGGACGCCGCAGGTTCCGCCGGAACCGTCCCCGACGGCGGCGCGGCGATGTTGTGCGTGGGCAGCACTCCCTCGGGCAGCGCGGGCGCGGTCGCTTCGGCGGCGATCTCCCCCGAGTTCCCGCGGTTGTCCCACCAGAACAGGATGGACAACACGACTACGGCCGAGACGACGATATTCAGCAAGAAAAAGGGCAGCATCTGGCGAAAGGACATGGGGGGATTTTATCGCTTCCTGGCGGGTTTGTCAGGTTTGGAGACAAAGGGGAAAGGGAGAAGGGGAGCAGGGGAGCGAGTGGCAGTCTCTTCATTAGTCATTCGTCATTCGTCAGATGAGGGCCAGCACGTCCGCGGCCGTCTTGGCCGGTTCGGCGACGGCCTCGACCAGCCGGACGTCGATCCCCAGCGGGCCATATTCGCGGGCGCAAGCGCGGACGAAGGCGGGCAGCGCCGCCTGCGTGGCGGCATAGGCGGCGAAGCCGGGGCGGTCCGGCTCAGCGGCGGTGAGGGTGATGATCAGCCCGCGCGCGCCCCCGGCCCGGTGGCGGTCGGCCATGACCCGGCCGGTCAGCTGACTCATGAAGAAAGCGCCCTTGATATTGACATCGAGCACGCGCATCAGCTCCCACTCGTCCATTTTCAGGACGCTGGCGGCCGGCTGGATGGCGGCGCAGTTGACGAGGATGTCGATGTGGCCCCATTCGTTGCGGGTCGTCTCGATCANGTGGACGCACTGGAAGCGGTTGCTCACGTCGGCCATCACGCCGATGGTTTCGCCGCCGCTTTCGCGCAGTTCGGCGGCCACGCGATAGGCGCGGTCGGGGTTGATGTCGTTGATGGCCACGCGCGCGCCGGCCGCGNCCAGCGCTTCGGCAATGGCCTTGCCCGCGCCGTGGCCCGCGCCGGTGACGATGGCGACTTTGCCCGCCAGATCCGTTTGTGTCATGGACCGGATCATACCGGGAAATTGGGAATACGGGTAGCGCGGTTTGGCAAATCGCGCCCCGGCAATCTGAGCCGCTGCCAGAAGAATCGCCACTTTCTCGTAGTGCGGCACTTTAGTGTCGCTTTGGGAAGCGCAACAATTGAATTTTTACAAAGTAAGGCCACGTAGCGGTATAGGCGTAAGGCAGTCGGGACGCCCATTGGTGGATACCTACGGCTTCGCTTCCCGATTGCCAGACTCTCATCGACCGGAGAGGGCGCGGCAGCACCGAGACGAGGGGAGTTCTGCATGGCATGGATGGTTTTGCCGCTGCTTCGCCCCTACATTTACACTGGATAAATTTGTTCAACTGCAATAGCGCCGGTCTGAAGAACGCAACTAAAGTTGCTGACTACGAGCCTGGCTCAGTGGGTCAGTAAAAAAGGCGTCAGTCAATCGGAGTTAACTTTGGTCGATCATGGTCTGTGGTCGGGCGACAGGAGTCGCCTACGCCGGCTTCGTCCCCACATGTACCCCGATCGTCCCGAACATGAACAGACGGTAATTGACGTCGACGAGGCCGGCGGCGCGCATGGCGCCGGCCAGCTGCTCCGGCCCCTGGAAGGCCTGGGTGCTGTCGGGCAGGTAGCGGTAGGCGTCGCTCTCCCCGGCCACNAGGCGGCCGAGGGTGGGGATGATCAGGTTCAGGTGGAGCTGGATGAACGGCTTGAGCAGGTTGTCCTTGGGCGGGCTGGATTCGAGGACGACGACGCGGCCGCCGGGCTTCGTCACGCGGGCCTGCTCGCGGAACGCGCCGGGCACGTCGATGACGTTGCGCATCAGGAAGCCGGACGTGACGGCATCGAACGTGTCGTCGGGGAAGGGCAGGGCCAGC
The DNA here is from genome assembly GCA_014237545.1 of Ardenticatenia bacterium. Lineage (GTDB taxonomy): Bacteria > Chloroflexota > Anaerolineae > Promineifilales > Promineifilaceae > Promineifilum. The sequence goes on from JAACJX010000534.1 coordinate 11,722, forward strand.
GTGTCGGCCGCCGTCCAGCGGATGTCNCGCCGTTCGGGGATGCGCTNGCCGGCCTGCATCATCTCGATGGTGAANTCGCCGCCGACGGCCCGCAGCCCCGGCACCTGCCGCCGTCCCTCGTCGGCGATGTCGCCGGTGCCGGTAGCGATGTCGAGCAGGCGACCGCCGGCCGGCAGGTTGGCCCTGAAAATGACGTAGCGACGCCAGCGCGCGTCCTGGCCGAAGGTCATCAGCCGGTTCATCAGGTCATAGCGGCCGGCGATGCGGGCGAACATGTCCTGCACGTAGTCGGCGCGTTCTTGTCCTTGTAGNTATGCCATAGTCGTCTGTCCGTTCCTTCGCGAAAACGGATTGTAGTAGTATTTAGACCTGGATGCCACCGCGAAGCAGGGCAATGGCATGGCATGGCATTGGCATGACATGGCATTTAGAAAACAGAATATCGAATTTTGAAACGAGTTCTGGCGAAGGTGTCACAAAACGAGGCACAGCGGTGTTTAGAAGATCGGATGATAAAACATCAATGGAGCACCCGGATATGACGTTGCTCAGCGATAGCCGGCTTCTGGAGCGCATGGCCCAGGGCGACACGACATCGTTCGACGTCCTGTTCTATCGCCACTACGACCGTGTCTACGGCCTGCTGTTCCGGCTGATGGGCGAGCGGGGCGAGGCCGAAGATCTGGCGCAAGAAGTCTTTGTCCGGCTTCATGCCCGCGGCCGGAGCGCTCGATCCATCCTGCCCGACGAAAACGTGGGCGGGTGGCTGTACCGGGTGGCGATGAACCTGGGCTACAACGCCTTGCGCGACCGGTCGCGCCGTTGGGCGCGCGACACCCATCTGGTGCCTGAGCCGGATGCGGGCGTGGAATCGCAAGTTGACGACCGCGCCGAACGGGCCAGGGTCCGCGCCGCGCTGGCCCGCCTGCCGGAGCGCCAGGCATTGCTGTTGCTGCTGCGGCAGATGAACTTCAGCTACACCGAGTGCGCCGCCATTTGCGAAGTGTCGCCGGGGTCGGTCGGCACGCTTTTGGCCCGCGGCGCCGCGGCTTTCCGGCGCGAATATCTGGCCCTGGCCGGCGAGGAGGAAGGAAGAGAATGAACGACGAAGAGCATTTGGCCGAAACACTGGAGCAACTTTCCGTCCTGGCCCCTGGGCCGGCCGAGGCTCCGCCATCGCCGGCCGTAGCCCTGGCCCAATTAAAACAACGTGTGAATCCGGCGCAATCGACCGCGCCGCGCAAAAGGAGTCTGAATATCATGAACAATCGACGTTTTGCTGCCGCCGGGTTGGCCCTGGTGGCGATCGTAGCCTTATTGTTGACCTTTCCCACTGTGCGCGCGGCGGCCGGGGAATTTCTCGGCCTGTTCCGCGTGCAGCAGTTCGCCCCGATCTCCGTTTCGCCGCA
>JAACJX010000590.1 GCA_014237545.1 Ardenticatenia bacterium
CATCCAGGCGGCACTCGAACTCGGCCGGCGGATGATGGCCATGACGCACGAACCCCGGTGTAGAGTCAACACGCCCGGTGATGCGGCCGAACTGCTGATGCCCGACATGATGCTGCTGGAGCAGGAGCACATGCGGCTCATCCTCCTCAACAGTCGGCACGAAGTCATCTCCACGCCGACGATTTACAAAGGGAGTTTGAACACGGCCGTTGTCCGCGTGGCCGAAGTCTTCAAGGATGCCCTGCGCCAGAACGCATCATCACTGATAGTTTCACACAACCACCCCTCCGGCGATCCGTCACCGTCGCCGGAAGATATCATCGTCACCCGCGATTGCGTCAAGGCCGGGAAACTGCTGGGGATTGAAGTGATGGATCATGTCATCATTGGCCACAATCGGTATGTGTCGCTTAAAGAGAGAGGACTGGGCTTCGATTAGGCGGAAGTATCCCGCCTTTCCCAGATCATTTATAATCAATCTTGATGTCAGACGATCAACCCGAATCCACACCCGACCTGCGTGATCTCATCACTCTCAAGCAGGCAGCCGAACTCAGCGGCCTGTCGTACAGCCATTTGCGACTACTGGCCCGCAAAGAGAAGATTCACGCGCTTCGATTAGGCCATGAATGGTTCACTACCGCGAAAGATGTCGACGAATATCTGGCCCAAGGCCCTCGGCCAGGACCTAAACGCCGAAATCCTCCCAAATCAACTGATCAAAGGGATTGACACAATTAATCAAGTTTGATTATAATACGATCAGCTTCTGATTTGGTTTCCATTGTCGTGATGCACTTCAGCCTCAACGGCCGTGGGCTGCGCGCATCCAAAGGAGTAGGGGACATGAGCGGCGGATCGGGAACCTGAGAGTGAAGGCGCTGGGCACCGCGGGCCTGGCGCCTTTTTTGTTGTCACCATTCCCACTTGAGCGCGTACCGTTCGTGCCACCGTGGGCGCTTCGTTTGCCATTCTATCTGCCAGCGACCATCGGGGAGCCGCTGCATCGCGGAATCGCCTAGTAGTCGGGTACGCCGGCGCAAGTATTCGCTCAGCCAGATACGCACCGGAGGTCGAGTCTTGGGGAAGATCAGTCGCACAAGCAACTGCCGGGTGCGATGGCTTACTTCTGTCTCCCATTGCTCTTGAGATCGCAAGAAGGCATCCTGGAGCTGCCAGTTGATGAGGAACTCATCCCGGTCGCCACGCTGCTTGTTGTCGCGCAGTGAAATAAGGACGTACGTCTTTTGCCCCGGCCGGTATTGGTCCACAACCACGCCGGGCGAACATTGGTAATCCAGCAGGCTCTGGCCGTCGCTCCAGCCTTGATCCTGATAAGCTATGATGTTGTTCTGCAGGTAGCGCACCTTCTGGCGCTTCTCAAAGCGGGCACGCTTGCCCTGGCGGTCGAGGAGTTCGAGGATGGATTCATGTTCCAGGACTTCGTACATGCCTTCGTCGGCCATACCCTGCCATAATTTGCGAATTAGTTTATAAAGCTCGGCAATTACCTCCAGCCAGGGGATGGAAAAAATCAAGGAGATCCACCAATCGGCAGAAGAACGTCGGGTACTGTTTTGTGTGTCGGCCACACGAGCAAGGTAGGGGCACATATCAAGCTCAGTCTACCACGACAAGAGTCTGTATTGCCTCAGCCCGGCCAATTGGAAACACCGCTATAAATCCTCTTCGAGCACCTGTCCGTTCTCGATTAGCCAAGCACGCGCTTTCTCTACCTTGGGCACATGGGTCCGAACAATGTTCCAGAACTGAGAGGTGTGGTTCGCTTCGATTAGATGAGCTAATTCATGCACGATCACATAGTCAATAACAAACATCGGAGCCTTGATAAGTCGCCAATTAAGATTGATGTTGTTTTTTACTGTGCATGAACCCCATCGATATCGGCTATTAACAATCTTTGCTTGCTTAAATTCAACCCCAAGCAAGCTGGCATATTGAGCCACACGGGGTAATATTTTTTCGTTTGCTCGGGCAGTATACCAGTCGCGTAATGCTCCTTTCCGCTTCGCCGTCAAGGACGTTGGCACGAGAAACCGGTGCGAAAACTGCACCTCATCCAGATCGTCCTCAACAATCTCAATTTGATAATGCCGCCCAAGGTATAAGACAGATTCCCCGTTGACGAGCTCCTTCCCAGGAGGATGTGGCAGTTCCTGATACTTTTGTGGATGCTGCAATTTTTCGTAAATCCACTGTCGTTTAGCATCAACGGCTTGTCGGATTGTTTCTTCCGATGCGTCGCGGGGTGCGTGGACAACTACACTCCGATCCCGTTCAACTGTGATAGTCAACTTCCGCCGCGCATCTGACCTTTTAATGGTATAGGCCAATTCCATGATCGCTACTCCGCAAAAAGAATAATGTCGCTATTTTTCTCCGCGATCTCCATGATGCGGCTAATAAGCTGGGTACGGCTCTGTACAAGGCTTGGGAGCGATGAGAACTCAGGAGCGAGAAGCACTGACTGGATCTCCGCCTTCAGTTTGTTGCGTGCTGGGATGCTCTCCCAGAAGCCGGTTAGCCGAAGCTCGCGTTCCACCACAAGAAAGACCTTCTGCGTAAGGTCAACGAGCGATGCGATTTCATCATCGTTAAGCTCACCTTCCCCGTAGAGCTCCCGCCTCAGGCTCCTGAAGATGGGCATCTGTTTCTTACGATGAAGGCCATATGTCGGCTCCCTGCTGGCATCAATAATCCTTTCGCGCAGCTTCTCCAATTCCTCGTAGATCTTATTCCAGTTGTCCCTGAACTGCTCGAAAATGGTAGCTAACGCCTCTGAAAACGACGCCTGCAGATCGGGGTCGTCAGCGAGATCCACATCTAGATAGTGCCGGATCGCGTGCTCAATCTCCGCCGCTTTTGTCTTCGTACGGCCGCGCTTTTCTACGTTCTTCTCGAAATCCTTGTCAAGAATCGAGATCGGCGGAACCTTGACGTCGATACCCTTCGACTCCAGGTACTTGTCGGTGATAGTCCGCAACTTCGCGGGTATGCCCTTCATACTCAGTCTTTGATCTCGGAAGTGCTTTCCAGCAAGCACATTTATCTCGGCAAGGGCTGCATAGTCCGCCATAAAGTCAAGCGCTTGGCGCGAGGGGAACACAAGGTTTAAGGACTTGGTCAACTTCTTAAACGCGAGTATGAAGTCAAAACGGATGTCCTCGTCATAAAACACATCAAAAAATGCGTCATGGTCAGTTAGGTCGGTCAATCCGTGCCTCTCCAGCAAGATCATCACGGCAGCATGGTTTTCCTTGAGTTCCCGTAATTCTTTGTCTGGGAAGCTTAGAGCATTGATTACTTCCTTCTGCTCTCTCTCATCGTAGGAATCGATTGCTTCCTTCAAATGATGGCCAATGCCGACGTAATCCACTACAAAGCCCTTATCTTTGGACTCCCCGCTGACTCGGTTCACGCGGGCGATCGCCTGCAGCAAGTTGTGTGCTACGACGACTTTATCGAGGTACATCACCTGTTCAAGAGGTGCATCAAATCCGGTGAGAAGCATATTATTCA
>JAACJX010000119.1 GCA_014237545.1 Ardenticatenia bacterium
CGATGAGTTGCCCCTTCGCGCTGTAGTCCACGCCGCAGATAACCGGCGTCGCCTCTTCGGCCGCCAGGTTCACCATCTGCCCGCTCAGGACATCCTGCGTCGGGTTCCACGGCGTGACGTAACAGCGATGTTGCATCGCGCTTTCCTGCGTCCGCTTCATCTCCGCCGTCTCACCACTGGAAAAGGCCAGCATCTTGCCACTCATCAGTTAACAGGTTATTCACCGGCTTCTCGTACACCACCGCCGGCCACTCGTAGGCGCTCAGCCCGGCCGCCGCCGCCCGGTCTTCCGCCTTCTTGCGCATATCGGCCGCTTGCTTGAATAGTTGGCTGCGCTGGTAGCTGCCGCCGTCGGCCGAGAAGTCATATCCCAGCGCTGCCCGCGCCTCTAGCCAGCGCCATACCACCACATCAAGCGCGAGCCGCATGCTGGGCACGTCGGCTGCGGCCAGGTCAGCGTCGTCGCCGTCGATGCCCAGCGCCTCAAGCGCCTCGCCGGCCAGCATCTCGATGGTCGCCGATGACAGGTCAAAGGCCGACACAACCGATTCATGCCGGGCGTCGATCAGGTCCACGGTGTCGCTCAGTGCCGTCATATCTCAATCCTCAGCCTGGGGTCGGAACGGCCGCACCGACCCCGGCTAATGAGGTCAGAATCCGCTACAACCCTTTCTTCTTGCCCGTCCTGACCGTCTTGACCACCGGCACATCGGCCGCCTCTGTCGCTTCTTCCCCAGGTTTCTCATCCACCTCGGGTGAATCGACCGCTGCCGGCACATCGGTCGCGTCGATCTTCTCCAGAGCCAGGGCGAGAGATTCCAGGAGCGCCAGTTGCTGGTGCTCCACGTCGCCTCTGATGCGCGGTCTCTCGAACGCGCCGCCCAGCCGCGCGGTCTCGGCCGCGATGCGGTTGATGGCAATCTCCGTCCGTGCCGCCAGAATGCTACGTCTCATACCTAGCCTCCTAAGCCGGCAAAGGCGTTGCGTAACCCGAAGGAATGGCGTAGGCCGCGTCTCCGATGCGGAACGCCAGCGCGCCTACACGGTTGTAGGCCCCGAAACCGGCATAGCGCAGGAAGCGATACTCGTTGAGATTGCCGTCCGGGCTGAAGTTCTCGGTGAAGAACCCGCGGAGGTTCTCGGCCTCGTACTCGCGCATCATCAGCGGCGGCGTGGCCGCCCCACGCGCCATGACAAAACCGTAATTGGACGGCAGTACCGACCACTCCACCACGAAGACGCCGTTAACGTAACCCAGCACCGTCTCGCCGAGCCCGCGGTCAATGCGGCCGACAAGTTGGTCGCTGTTCGTACCATACTGGATGTTCGCGTCCCTCGTTTCCTTGAAGTCCGAAAGCCCCGTCACCGAAGCCTTCAGGTTCGACGGGATGTAAGCCACATACGGCCCGGCGTTCTCCGGGTGCTCGTTCAACTCGTCATACCAGTCGTCAAACGGGTTAGTGGCGTCAGCGATCGCGGCTGCCTGAGCGTAGTAGTGGTTGTCGGTCGCGGTCGAGCCGCTCTTCTTCAGGAACGTCACCGAGTCGTTGTTAGCCAGAGGCTGGATGGTCAGCGACCCCTTCGCCTTGTCCACATAGGTCCAGCTCGTGTTGTCGAAGATCGCCGCCAGCATGTGGCGGCGCATCCAGTCCGCGTCGCGCTGCATCGCGCTCATCGTCTCACGATCGGCCTCGGCCACGGTCATCAGCTGCCGCGAGATGCGGTTGTCGCCCCAGGCCGTGGCGCCGCCCTGGATGGGAAAGGCCACATCAAAATAGCCCTCGGAACGAACCGGGATCGGATTGCCCCACTCGTCCATCGGCTGCAGCGTCCCGCCGCTCGGCAGGAGATAGCGCAGCGAGTGCTCAGTTGTCACCTGTGCCAGTTCGCGCAAAGCGGCCGCCACCTGCCGGTTGTACTCCTCCAGCGATGTACGCACCGCCGTGTCCACAACCCGCACGTTGCCGGCAGACACCCGCTGGCTGGCCAGATGCTCCAGTCCAATAAATCCATAAGCCGTCAAGTTTGCCATTTGATCACCTCACCCCTTAACTGCCGTTGAGCCACAGCAACTTGTCGGCCGTGGTGTTGCCCCAGCCAGGAACAACCTGGCCGCAAATCACGTCGACGGTCGCATCGGTCGCCGCCGTGCCGAACGTCCCGTCTGTGTCGGACACGTAGATGTCCGCGCCGTAATTCAACGCGTCCAGCGCGTCGCCGACGTCGACGAGCCCCTGGTTGAGGATCGTCACCGTCTCGCCGGCCGCGGCATCTCCCAGGGCCATGCCGCCCGCCTTCACCTCGGCCGCGGTCGTGCCGTTGCCGAGCGCGATCTTCCCGGTGCTCGCATCGAACCGACACCGCTGGCCCTTGGTAATGGCCTCGACTGCCGGCCCGGTGAACTGCTGCACCGTAGAGACCTTCGTCACTTCCGTAATCGTTAGATCTGCCATCTATCCACCTCTTCCACCCTTAATATGCTTACCAGATGCGCCGCGCTTGCTGGCGTCGCTCCTCTGGCGTCAGTACCCGGCTCCCTTGCGCTTCCGGCGTGGGCGTCGTCACCGCCTGCCGCTGCGTCGTGGGTGCGCTCACCGGCTGTGCCGGCAGCGACTCAATGAAGGCATTAGCGAGCTCCAGCTGGTCGTAGATGTCGCGGCCGTCGAGCGCCTTCAGCATCGTCTCCGGCAGACTCTTCTTTCTTGACTCCACCAGTTGCTCGACGACCTTGTTCGCTCGCGTCAGTTGCTCTTTCACCTGCTCCAGATTGGCCTCCGCCTCATTGGCTTTCGCTTCCTGTGTCTGCGCCAGTTCCTGCCACTTTTGCTCGTCCTTCAGCCGCTTGGCCTCAGTTGCCTTCTTCTCAGCCTCGCTCTTGGCCTCCAGGTCGGCGTGCCATTTCTCCTGCGCCCGCTTCAGTCGTTCCCCAACCATCCTGTCGATATGGGCCTGCTGTTCGGCCGTGAAGCTCATTGCCCCTGCGACCGCTTGCGCCAGCGCCGGCGACTGGACCTGCGCCTGATCTGTTTGCGCGCCAACATCGGCGCCTTCTACCGTCTCTTCCTGTTCAGTTGTCATATCACCTCTTGCTGACCGTTTATTCCGTCCGTCGACGTGGGGAGCTGATAACAAAAAAGCGACCGGTTCCCCTTGGGGGAGTCCGGCCGCTCGTAGGCGAGTAGCACTCGTCGTATTCAGTTGCCCACAGTCTACTAGCTCTGTTGTTCTATGTCAATAACCTTTGAATCCTTCACATACCGTTGCAATTCCTTTCGCTGCGCGTTCGTCACAATTGCCGACTCCAACCCGTAGCGAATCTCGATCGCCCGGATGAACTCGATCATCGCCTTTCGCACCCCGATCCAGAAAACGCGCTCGCGTTCTCCCATCACTCCTCGCTCTCTTCCTGTCGGAAAGTGGCCACATAGAGCGCCACAATTCCCGCATCACCGGTAAATCCTCGCGCCGTCCAGCCCATGCGGCCGGCGGCTCGGTCGTCGGGTATCTCCACCGCCGGCAACACCTCCTCGGCCGCCGGCCCGCAAAACACCAGGCCAAAATCATCGAACAGCCGCTGCTCCGCCGGGATAATAAAGTGACCCAGGTCAGTTACTACTGACAGAATTCGATACCCCTGAACCAGATCAACTTTGTGATTACGAATTATCATTTTTGTTTTCTCCGCGAGCGAATGTATTCAAACGGGACGTTAAACGGGATAAAGACGAACTCGTTTTCGCCGTCACTATGCAACGATGCCCCAAAGCCGTCCGGTCGTCGCGAATACAGATACGAGGCGAAGATACGCGAGTGAGGCACGTCTTGATAGGTGACTTCAGAGCCATAGACAAACACCTCTTTCATCAAAGAGGAGGATTCAGCCAGACCGCGCGGAATTGTGATCCCCTTGTCGCCCACCTTGAGCCCGTGCTGTCGCATCACGGCCGCATCCTCCGTGCGGATGAGCCGCACCGTCTTGTTTTTCAAATCATTGTGCGGCATCTCCACCTGGCTTACGATATTGTAATTCCACGCGTGAAACGCGGTCCAGCTCGTCTCACTGCGTTCCTGAGTAAACCGGCCGATGGTTCGATCGTAGTTCGTTTTTGCCGCCGAACGCATATCGTGCCAATAGACAGCCGCATCATTAACATTCAAATTCCGCGCGATATGTTCTTTCACGGCCAGCGCCCCATTGCTCCAAGATGACCCGGATTGCTGTCCCAGATAGTATTCGATCATACCCCAGTCCCCGCCCTCCTGCTCGATAAGACTCTTCACGTCGTGCATGATGTTTCGCTCCCCACGGAAGCTGTCGAATAACTCATTTCGCTCGTCATACAGATAGACGCCGCCACCCTTATCTGCCTTGAGCTTCTTGGGCAACCGGTCGATGACCCCCTCCTGCCGCAGCCGGAAATCGAAGTAGGTGAACCGATCCATGTAGCTTGCCTTCCAATCGTTAGCCGTGAACTCGTCAAACACTCCCGTCGCCCGGCCGAACATATCCAGCCGGCCCTCGAACCCGGCGCGAACGTCGGCCGGCAATGAGTCGAGGATCTCCCGGCCGCGCGCGCTGGTTAGCCGCATCCCCGCCACCAGGTCGGCATACTCCATATCTCCGAAAACGGCCGCCGTCTGCCGGTTAATATTCGGATTCCGCATCGACCACAATTCCATCGGAAACCGGTCAAATACCTTCCGGCCGCCTTGCGCTCGGAAGTCAAACGACCCGCCATTGTCGATACGCCATACCTTACCCTCACTGTCGATGAGGATATTGTCAAACCCCTCGCCGATCACGTCCCGGTTGCCGAGCAGCGCGTCGGTCGCGAAATCCTTCTGCAATTGCCGCTTGATCGATGCTGGCACAGCGTTTTTCACCATTGTCTCGCGCAGCGTCTTGCCCTCGATAAACTCTGCCAGCTTAACCGGCCCATCGGCCGTTTCGAATATACGCCCGCGCGGCACATTTGCCCCGAGCGTGCGGTAGGTATCATCGGCCAGCAACTCGCGCCGCACGTGCTCCGGCGAAGCTCCCCGCTTCATCACAAACTGCCGGCCTGTCTTAGGATCTCTCACCAGCATGGCTCCTGTCGACCCGCCCAGGCCACGCACCGTTTCCAGACCGTCCAGGTTTTGCGGAAAGATGTCATCCGTCGTCACGGCCGCTGGTTTCGGCGACGGCTCGACCGCCTTTTTCGCCGGCCGCGATGGTAGCGCTGCCGCCCGCGGTCGTTTCGTCCTCTGGAACCCCACCGGCCGCGCCGTCACGCTCACCCCCCACACCTTGTCCTTGC
>JAACJX010000366.1 GCA_014237545.1 Ardenticatenia bacterium
TCGTCATGGAGGCTTTCTCGGACTATCAATGCCCCTATTGCAGCCGGTTTGCCAACGAGACGATGCCCGGACTGATCGAAAACCAAATCGCGAACGGCGAAGTGGTCATGGTCTTTTACGATTTCCCGCTGAACAGCATTCACCCGCAGGCGGCGGCGGCGGCCAACGCCGCCCGGTGCGCGGGGGAGGGCGGNGCGGCGGCCTATTGGGCCATGCACGACNACTTGTTCACNGATATCGCTGAGTGGTCGACCGGCGATCCGAATGAGGTNTTTGTTCGCTATGCCAACGAATTGGGNGTGGCGCANGATGATTTCGAAAACTGCCTGGCCGAGGAACGCTACGCCGACGAGGTGGAAAGCGACCTGGCCTTGGGTCAGAGCCGCGGTGTCAGCAGCACACCCAGCTTCTTCCTGAATGACGAGCCGATCATCGGCGCGTATCCGCTAGACTATTTCAANCAGGCTATCGTCGCGGTGGCCAACGGCGAATCGCTGGCCGCCGAGCAGGAACCNGAACCNCAAGGACCGGCCGTGAAGCCNACGCCGGCGACCATCGTCATGGAAGATATCGGCAGCGCGATGGGCGATCCCAACGCGGCAGTGACGATCGTCGAGTACACCGACTATCAATGCCCCTACTGCGTGCGTCATGCCACCGAGACCCTGCCGCGCATCCTCAGCGAGATGATCGACACCGGTCGAGTGCGCTATATCGTTAAGGATTTCCCGTTGGATTCCATCCATCCTGAAGCGCGTTCAGCGGCCGTGGCCGCGCGTTGCGCGGGAGAGCAGGACGCCTATTGGGAGATGCACGACGAGCTTTTTGCCCGCCAGGCGGAGTGGAGCGGATTGGGTGCNGGCGCGGCCGACGTCTACACGTCCCTGGCCGCCGGCCTGTCGCTCGATGGCGATGCGTTCGCCGAGTGTCTGGCCAGCGGGCGGTATGACGACATCGTCCAGGCCAACCAGGACGAAGGGGCGGCGCTGGGCGTGCAGGGAACGCCGGCGTTTTTCATCAACGGGTTCCCCGTCAGCGGCGCGCAGCCGTATGAACTTTTTGAGTACGCCATCACCCTGGCTGAGGAAGGAACTCTGGCCGATGCCTACGTGGCCGAAGCCCAGGAGGCCCAGCCTGAACCTACGCCCCGTGGACCCGTAGAGGTCAACACCGACGGCGCTTACAGCTTGGGCGAGGCCGAAGCTCCGGTCGTCATCGTTGAATTCACTGATTATCAGTGCCCATTCTGCAGCCGTCACTTCCTGCAGACGTTCCCGCAGATCAAGGCTGAGTACATTGATACCGGCAAGGTTCGTTACGTGTTCATGGACTTCCCCTTGAGCAGCATCCACCCCCAGGCCCAGCTTGCGTCAGAAGCGGCCCGCTGCGCCGGGGACCAGGGAGAGTACGTGGGGATGCACGACTTGCTGTTCGGCCGCCAGGATGCCTGGAACGGGCGCGAGGATGCGGCGGCGGTATTCTCCGGTTTTGCCGGGGAGCTGGGCCTGGATACGGCGACATTTGACGCCTGCCTGGAAACCCGCCAGCACGAAGAAGCGGTTTTGGCCGATCTGGCGTATGGGTCGAGTCTGGGGGTAGACGGCACGCCGGCCTTCTTCGTGAACGGAAATTTCATCTCCGGGGCGCAGCCCTTTGAGGTTTTCCAGCAAGCGATCGAGTCGTTATTGGCCGAAGGAAGCTAAACTGCGCTAAACGGCTTTGGTCATCTTCTCTTAACTTGAGCTTCTTTATCGAAAGAGATATATTAAATGTCAGGGGGTGGCCGCTGAGCCACGGCCACTCCCCAGGCACCTGAATGACGGCCTACACAGATCGGGAGAGTTAGCATGAGCCGAGACGGAAAGAAGTTGGTCGGTTTCATTATCGGGCGCGAGAAGGACATGCCCGATACCGTCATGAGAATCCTGAACGAGGAATACGAGGGGATTCAGGCGGAGATGGTTAAATTGGGGGGTACGTTTATCGATGAGCAGGTTCCCTATGACGTGATCATCGACCGCATGTCTCACGAGATCCCCTACTACCACGCCTACGTGAAATTTGCCGCTTTGAGCGGTTGCTACATCATTAACGACCCTTTTGTGTGGGCCAACGACACCAAATTCTTCGGCGGGGCGCTGATGCGCAAGCTGGGCATTCGCATGCCGCGCACCGTGGTGCTACCGAACAAGGATATCGCTACCGATACCGTGCCCGACAGCTTCCGCAACCTTTCCTATCCTATGGACTGGCAGGCGATCATCGATTACATTGGCAGCCCCGCCATATTCAAGGATGTTCGCAGCGGCGGGCGGAGATTTGCTCACCGCGTGGCCAACGTCGAAGAACTCATCCAGCGCTACGACGAAAGTGGTACTCGCACGATGATCCTGCAACAGGTCATTGAATCAGACCGCCAATACCACTGCATGGTCATCGGTGGGGAAAAGACCCTACTCATGCCCTATTCAATGGAATCCGCCCGATATGTGGCTGATGATGGACATCTGGACGAAGGTTTGGCCCGACAGATGACTGAAACAGCAGTACAAGTCGCCGACGTGTATGGGTACGACATCAACCTGACGGAGTTTGTCTTGCAGGGTGAGGAGCTGTATCTGATCAACGCCACCAATCCATCGCCGTTGGTCAATCGTGACCTGATGATAGAGCCGCAATTCGACTGGATCTGCGCGGAAATAGCGGCTCTGGCTGCCCGGCGCGCGGAGCATCCCCCGACGATGAAGTTTCCGGTCAAACATCAGAATTAAATTCATCGACGAGATCCCCGTTTTTACGTTTTAACGTGCGCACTCTGGAGGTGCTCACTATAATCCTCTGTCAGGTTGTTGAACTATCAACCACCACTTTTTGCTTGCATGTGACGGGAATTCCTTTTCACCTGAAAAGGAGCAGGAGTCAAATGGACGAGTTAATCGATAAAATGCCGGTGAAACTCCGGCGGCTGCCAGAACTCGCGCACAATGTTTGGTGGAGCTGGAATGCCGAGGCGCGGGAGATCTTCCGCCGCCTCGATTACCCTTTGTGGCGGCGTACGCAGCACAACCCGGTGCGGGTGTTGCGCTTGATCAGCGACCAGACATTGGCCGCCCGGGCCTCCGACGCCGCCTTCTTGCGCCGCTACAACAAAGTCTTGCTCGATTTCGATCGGGCGATGGAAAACGGCCACAGCTGGTTCCACGTGACCTATCCACACCTGACGCGCAAGACGATCGCTTATTTTTCGTTCGAGTTTGGCCTCCACAGTTCGCTGCCGATCTATTCCGGCGGCTTGGGTATCCTGGCCGGCGACCACGCTAAGGAGGCCAGCGACCTGGGGCTGCCGTTCGTCGGCATCGGGTTTCTCTATCCACAGGGTTACTTTCGCCAGCACGTGCCGTCGCACGGCTGGCAAGAGGCCATCTACGATCCCATCGACATGGCCGACGTGCCGATCTTGCCCGTCAACGACGATTACGGCCGCGAGCTGCGGATCAGCGTCGAGATGGACGGACGGCGCGTGCACGCCCGAGTATGGCGGGTCCAGGTCGGCCGCGTGCCGCTTTTTCTGATGGACACCGACGTGCCGGAAAACGAGCCGTGGGATCGCGAGCTATCCGCGCGCCTCTATTCGGGCGACAGCGAGATGCGCATCCGCCAGGAAATCATGCTGGGCATCGGCGGCATGCGCCTGTTGCGCGTGTTGGGCTACGACCCGGCCGTACTGCACATGAACGAAGGCCATTCCGCCTTCCTGCTCCTCGAATTCATTCGCGAGCGGGTGGCGGGAGGAATGGATTTCACCAGCGCGGCGGAGCAAGTGCGCTCCCGGTCTATCTTCACGACCCATACCCCCGTTCCCGCGGGCCACGACGCCTTTTCATTCCACCTGATCGATAAATATTTTCAGGGGTATTGGGCTGAGTTGGGCATCAGTCGTGAAGATTTACTGTCACTGGGTCGCCATCAGGAGCAATGGGGCGACGCGTTTAACATGACCGTACTGGCCTTGCACCTCGCCGGCCAGTTCAATGGCGTCAGCAAACTCCACGGCCAGGTATCGCGGGAAATGTGGCATCACGTCTGGCCAGGACGGCCGGTGGATGAGGTGCCCATCACCTCGGTCACCAATGGTATTCACGTGCCGGGGTGGACAGCCGGCGAGATGCGCCATATCTTCAACAAGTATCTNGGCGCGGACTGGGAAGATCACCACGATGACCCGGTGCTGTGGGAACGTTTGGCTGATGTGCCCGACGAGGAGTTGTGGCGCGTCCACACCGCTCTAAAGGCGAAGCTAATGACCTTTTTGCGGTCGCGCGCCCGGCGCTCGTGGGTAGACGGCAAGTGCGACCCGACCGAGGTGCTTGTNGGCGGCACGCTGCTGGACCCCGACGCGCTGACGATCGGCTTCGCTCGCCGCTTCGCCACCTACAAGCGGGCTTCGCTGCTGTTCNCGGATATGGATCGGCTGCAACAAATCCTGTTGAANATGCACCGNCCGGTTCAGATCATCTTTGCCGGCAAGGCCCANCCCGCCGANGAGCCCGGCAAGCACCTCATCCAGCAGGTCTACACCATGGCCAAGTCAAGCCAGTTCGGCGGCCGCGTGGCCTTTGTCGAGGACTATGACATGCATTCCGCCCGCTANTTCAAGCANGGGGTCGACGTCTGGCTGAACACGCCGCGGCGGCCGCGCGAGGCCAGCGGCACCAGTGGCATGAAGGCTTCGCTGAACGGCATCCCCAACCTCAGCATCCTCGATGGCTGGTGGGTTGAGGGCTACAACGGCGCGAACGGGTGGGCCATTGACGACCGCCAGTACGCGAGCACCGATGAGCAGGATTACCAGGATGCACAGGCCATCTACCGGCTGCTGGAAGAAGAGATCGTACCCCTCTATTACACTCAGGATCGCGATGGGATNCCCAGAGGGTGGGTCGANGTGATGCGNGAGGCAATCCGTTCCAATGCCTGGCGNTTCAGCACCCGGCGCATGGTGAAGGAATACACCAACGACCTCTACTTGAAGGCGATGCTGGGCGTNCAGGTGGGNGAGCCNGTNTGACGCCACACGAGCAAACACATATTTAGCAATTCAGTTATACTACCCGGCTGAACGATATTCCCGTTCAGCCGGGTTTTTATCACGATTATGAATGTCTGGTTACGTCGCTTCCTGATGATAGTTGTCATTGTGTTCTGGCTGGCACTCATCCTGGCCCCGTCACTGGCCTTTATCCTGGCGCGCAGTGGGCAGGTGCAGATTGGGGCAAGCGAAGGCCGGCACTGGCGCTTGTTCCTCGTTCAGCAGGCCGATGCTGAGGGTCTGGGCCTGGAGCGCGGCCGTCCCGTGGCCCCGCCGCCCGACGCGCCGGAGTCAGCCGCCTGTTTGCAGACCACCATCAGCTACTGGATGTGGGCCGGCGAAGGGCCGGGAACCAGCTACTGCCAATGTGTGGATTCGGCTACCGGCGATCTGCTGGACATCGACCCGCCCGCCTGTCTCAGGCCGTAATTCGAGCACAAATTCGGGCCGTCCGGCCGGGGAATGTGATTCCATTGAGCAACATCGCCGTAAAATGGATGGAAGAGAACAGCCGCCTCTTTGCCTGTCGCGACTCGACCGGTAATCTGGTGATGTCCGGTTCATGGTCCGGTGGCCAGTCGCTGGGCCAGGAGTGGCGCGCGGCCAAGCCAACTGACTTACTTCTCATGGGGCTGGCCACGTGTGCGGCCCACGAG
>JAACJX010000276.1 GCA_014237545.1 Ardenticatenia bacterium
GTTTAGCCGCGCCCCGTTGTAGAGGATCAGCGTCTCGATGGCGTTGTTCGTCGCCGGCGTGGCGAAGTCCGATTCGGGCGTGGCCTCGATGATCGGGATAGCCTGGTCGGCCGGCGGCGGAGTGATCGACGCCATAAGGGTGAACTCCACGCCGACGGCCGCGTCGTCATGGGCGATGACGCCAATGTAGTAGGGGCCGGCGAGTTCGTGGATGTTGTAGACGATCTTCTCGTTGAAGTTGGCCGGGTCGTTGGCCGGGCCGCTGCTGGCCGACAGGCTGACCAGCGTGCCGGTCACATCGCTCTCGGCGATGTTGCTGAGCTGGGCGATGTTGGACAGTTGGGCGATGTTGCTCAACTGAGCGATGTTGGACAGTTGGGCGATGTTGCTCAGCTGGGCCAGGTCGAGCAGCTCGCCGATGTTGCTGAGCTGGGCGATNTTGCTCAACTGGGCGATGTTGCTNANNTGGGCGATGTTGCTGAGTTGGGCCAGATCGACGATACCGATATTGCTCAACTGGGCGATGTTGCTCAGCTGGGCCAGGTCGCGGATCTGGCCGTTTTCCTCATCGATCGTCGGCGCGAAGAGCAGCACGTCGTAGTCCTGGCTGCTGGAAAGCTCGACCGTCAGCGTGGACCCGGCCTGCGGCACGCTGATGACGTACCAGTTGGGGTCGGTCTTGCTGACCGAGCGGTCGACGTAGGGCACGCCGTCTTCGATGCGAATGGCCGACGGGCGGCTCTGGTTCTGGAAGTAGATCGTCACCGTGGCGACGTTGGAATCGTCCGCGCCGTCACTGGCGAGATAGGTGAACGTGTCGGACTCGATGTTGCTGCCGTCGTGGGTGTAGCTGAAGGTGCCGTTGGCGTTGAAGGTGAACGCGGCGGCATGCGCCGGCCCGCTGACCAACTCGGCCGTCAGCGCGTCATTCTCCCCATCGGTGTCGTTGGCCAGCACGCTGCTCGTGCCGTTCTGGAGCTTGCTCACCGTCCCGCCGGGAATGACCGTGGCGTTATCGTCTCTGGCCACCGGCGGCGTGTTGGCGTTGATGACGGTGATGCTGACCGTCGCCGGGCTCGATTGTCCCTGCCCGTCGCTGGCGGCGTAGGTGAAGTTGTCCGGGCCATCGTAGCCCGGTGCGGGGGTGTAGAGAAAACCGCCGTTGGCGTTCAGGATCAGACTGCCGTGGCTCGGGCCGCTGATTTGCACGGTCGTCAGGCTGGCGCTGTCGATGTCGCTATCGTTGCCCAGCACGCCGGGCGCGGCAACGTTCAGCACGCTGTTCTCAGTGACGCTGTAGTTGTCATTGGCCGCCGTCGGCAAATCATTGACCGGATTGACCGTGATCATTACCGTGGCGACGTTGGACTGCGCCGCGCCGTCACCGGCGCGATAGCTGAAGCTGTCCGTGCCGGAGAAGTTGGCCGCGGGCGAATAGGTGAAGCCGCCGTTGGCGTTGAGANCCAGCGTGCCGTGGGCGACNGTGGTCACCAGGGTGGCCGCTTGGCTGCCGCCGTCGGGATCGCAGTCNTTGCNCAGCACNCCCGGNGCCGGCACGCTGAGGGGCGTGTCCTCGTCGGTCGCGTACTGATCATTTGTCGCTTGCGACGCGTTGGGCGTGTTCAGCCACACCGTGTTGGCCGATCCCGCGTTGGCGATGACGATATCGAGGTCGGGGTCAAATGGCGCGGCCGTCGCGTCGCCGTCGATGTCGCCCAGTTCGAGGGCATTGCTGGCCGGCGCGTCGAACGTCTTGGCCGAGCCGAAGCCGCCCGTNCCGTCACCGAGNTAGAAGNCNTCGGCCGACGTGCTGTTGGCCACGACCGCGTCGAGCTTGTTGTCGCCGTTCAGGTCGCCCAACTCGATGTTGGCGCTGTTGCCGCCGCCGAAGCGCTTGCTGGCCGTCGAGTTGAAGAACGTCCCCGATTTCTTGTTCAGGAAGACCTGTTCTTGCTGTTGCTTGCTGTTGCTCCCCCGATAGGCGGCCACAACGTCGAGCCAACCATCGTTGTTGACGTCGCCCAGGGCCACGTCCTCGGGGAAGCCACTGCCGCCGCCGAATGAGGCGTGGAGCGCGAAGCCGCTGAACACCCCACCGACGAGGCCTCTATTAATGTACAGCTTGTTGCCGCCGCCCTTGACCGCCACTATGGCGTCGAGCCAGCCGTCGTTGTTGACGTCGCCCAGGACCACGGCGCGGCCGTCGTCGGGATCGAACTTGCCGCCGGTCGCCAGCGCGGCAAAATCACCCGCGCCGTTGTTCAGGAACACGTCATAAGCATCCGCCTGCGACGTGGCCGCCTTCTGATTGGGCACCACCACATCCAGGTCGCCGTCGTTGTCAACGTCGCCCAACGCCAGACCTACCCGGCNCGAAGAGGCGCTGGTNGAGAGGCTGCCGAACTCGNCGATCTTGGNCNNGCCCGCGCCCGAATTGCGGTACACATANACGNGTGTCGGGGTGGTGGANACCACGGCGACGACGTCGNGTCGGTTATCNCCATCCACGTCGCCCGTGGCGACGGTGGTGGCCGCGGCGAATTCCCAGCCGGCCTGGGCATACCCCGCGCACGCGTCGTAGAACCACACCCGGCTCTGGCCCGGCGAGGCGTTGGCGACGACGGCATCCAGATCGCCATCGCCGTCCACGTCGGCCAGGGCGACGTCATAGCTCCCCCCGGTCTCGAAGGTTGGGGTCTGAGCCTGCGGNACGAAGTCCGCGCTGGCCGCCAGCGCGGGGGCGGCGATGGTAATCAGCAGTAACGTCAGGATGATGAATACCAGCGGCGCAAAGGAGTTCGCCTTTTTACNTAGAGTACCAGTGTCCAGGCCGTGGCGGCCGGTGTTTGATGCGGTGCCTAACATGATGAATCTCCCGTGTCTACGAAAGCACCCGAAATTATTGGTGATTGGGTAGTGGTTTGAAGTAAGCGCGCTCGGCTGTTGCTCGCAATGTACCTGCGTTACCCTCGAGCGTCGGAAAGCAGATGTGATAGGGGTGCCATTATCATGGTCTGTGCCTGCTCAGTCATACCAATAATATTCTGTTGATCCCAATACAAAGAAACCCATTGCCGACAATAATGTACCACAAGTGGCGCTTAAATGTTTGTCACTTGTGCGACACAAGGGCAATTGTTTTGAAATTCATGGGCAATTGGGGTCAGGAGGGTATGAGATTTGGGGGCATTCACCTACATCCTTCTACCGTCGGGACGGTCGAACGGCGCGGGTGAACGTGGATACCGAGCCGTGGGCCAGTTCGGGCGAGGCAAATTGGCCGAAAAGCGCGGCCGGCCTGGCCCGTTTTTTCTGAGCGAGCCAGGCCGGATTGACCTATNGATCGGCCGACCGCATCCGAATCCGCTTTTGCACGTGGGCCGCGAACTCGGCCAGCGGCAGGTCGTTGCGCTGCTCGCCGTCCCGATAACGCACCGACAGCGTCTCGGCCGCCGCTTCCTGCCCGCCGACGATGAGCATGTAAGGCACCTTCATCAGTTGCGCGTCGCGAATCTTGGCCCCCATGCGCTCGCTGCCCAGGTCGGCGCGCACCCGCACGCCGGCCTCGGCCAGCTGCGCCGCCACGCGACGGGCATAGTCGTGGTGGTCGTCGGTGATGGGGATGATCCGCGCCTGTTCCGGCGACAGCCAGACGGGGAAGTTGCCGCCGTAGTGCTCGATGAGGAAGCCGATGTAGCGCTCGTGACTGCCCAGCGGCGCGCGGTGGATNCAGTAAGGCGTCTCCGGCTGGCCGTCGCGGTTGGTATAGGTCAGCCCGAACCGCGCCGGCTGAACGAAGTCCACCTGATTGGTAGCCAGCGAGAACTCGCGGCCGACCACGCTCCAGGCCTGAACGTCGATCTTCGGGCCATAGAACGCCGCCTCGCCGGCCACCTCCTCGAACGGCACGTCCGCCTTTTGCATCACGCGCCGCACGATGTCCTCCGCCTTGAACCAGGCCGCCTCGTCGTCGGCAAACTTCACGCCCAATCCCTTGCGGTCGTGCTTGCTGAAGCGCATGACGAAGCGGTCGATGCCGAACAACTCAAAATAGTGCCGGTAGAGGTCGATAACGGCCATGAACTCCGACTCGATTTGATCCTCGGCGCAGTAGATGTGGGCGTCGTTCTGCTCGGCGGCGCGCACGCGCATCAGGCCNAACAGCTCGCCGCTTTGCTCGTAGCGGTAGACCATGCCGTACTCGGCCAGCCGCAGTGGCAGGTCGCGGTAGCTNCGCGGCTTCCCGGCGAAGATCTTGTGGTGGAACGGGCAGTTCATCGGCTTCAGGTAGTAGCGGATGTCCTCCCGCTCCATCGGCGGGAACATGCTGTCGGCGAAGAAAGGCAAGTGGCCGCTGTGCAGGAACAGCTCTTCCTTGGCGATGTGGGGCGTGGCCACGCGCTGGTAGCCGGCGGCGTCTTCCATCTCGCGGGCCAGCTTCTCCAGTTCCTCGCGCAGGATGTTGCCGTTGGGCAGCCATAGCGGCAGGCCCGGCCCAATCTCCTCGTCGATGATATAGAGGTCCAGCTCGCGGCCGAGCTTGCGGTGATCGCGTTTCTTGGCCTCTTCCAGCAGTTGCACGTGGCGCTTCAGGTCTTTCTTGTTGAACCACGCCGTGCCATAGATGCGCTGGAGCATCGGCCGCGACTGGTCGCCGCGCCAGTAGGCGGCTGCCGTGCCGGTGAGCTGGAAGGCGTCGACCGGGATCAGTCCGGTGTGGGCCACATGCGGCCCCTTGCACAAGTCCTCGAAAGTGTCGTGGCGATAGGTGCTGATGACCAGATTCTCGACGGCGCGCGCCCGGTCCTCGACGTCGTCGCCATACTCGTTGAACTCACCGCGCAGCAGGCCGTCGATGATCTCCAGCTTGTACGGCTGGTCCTTGAACAGTTCGCGGGCCTCGTCGGCCGTCACGACCTTGTAGCGCAGCGGGTGCTTGCCGGCGATGATCTGGCGCATGCGCTTCTCGATGCGCTCCAGGTCGGCCGGGTTGAAGGTGCGCCGGCGGCCGTTCTCGTCCTCGCCCAGGTCAAAGTCGTAGTAGAAGCCGTCGTCGATGGGCGGCCCGATGCCCAGCTTGGCCTGCGGATACAACTCCAGCACTGCCTGGGCCATCACGTGCGCCGCCGTGTGCCGCAGCTTGTACAGCTCCGATTGTTCGTATGGCTCCACGCTGTCTTGTGCTTGCATGTCGGGTTCTCCACGGAGAAATAGAACACGGATGACGCGGATTTTGCGGATCAACACGGATAATTTTTATCCGCGTCAACCCGTTCCATCCGTTTTATCCGTGTTCCATTGCTTACAATTCCATAGAACGATCAGCTATGGCTTGCGATACTTGCCGCACGAAGTCGGCCAGCGGCATCGCCCCGCGGTCCTCACCGTCCCGCGTGCGCACGGCCACCGCGCCGGCCTCCATTTCCTTGTCGCCCACCACGAGCATGTAGGGGATCTTCTGCAACTGCGCCTCGCGGATCTTGCGGTTCATGCGCTCGCTGCTGTCGTCCACCGTGACGCGCGCGCCGGCCGCCTTGAGCTCGGCCGCCACCTCGCGCGCAAATTCCACGTGCCGGTCGGCAATGGGGATTACCGTCGCCTGCACCGGCGACAACCACAGCGGGAACGCGCCATTGAAGTGCTCGATCAGGATGCCCACGAAGCGCTCCATGCTGCCGAACGGCGCGCGGTGGATCATCACCGGCCGGTGCTTCTGGCCGTCCTCGCCGGTGTATTCCAGGTCGAACCGCTCCGGCAGCAGGAAGTCGACCTGCACCGTGCCCAGCTGCCAC
>JAACJX010000271.1 GCA_014237545.1 Ardenticatenia bacterium
GGATCTTCGCCGCCCAGGAAGCTGTCGACGTTGGACGAATCGATACCCATTTCTTCCGCGGCGATGGTGCAGAAGACCGACCACTTGACGATGTCGAACCAGTTGTCGTCGCCGTGGCGCACGGCCGGGGCCAGAGGCTCCTTGGACATGGTCTCATCGAGAATGATGTGCGCCGCCGGGTCGGCCAACAGGATCTGCTGCGACACGAGGCCGGACTTGTCGGTCGTGAAACCGTCGCACTGGCCCTGATCATAGGCCTCGCGGGTGGCGTCGGCGTCATCGAAGACGACGGGGGTGAACTCGACGCCCATCGCGCGGTAAACGTCGGCCAGATTCTTCTCGGTCGTCGTGCCGGACTGGACGCAGATCGTGCCGCCTTCCAGACCTTCCAGCGAGTCAATGCCCCTGTCGGCGCGCACCATCATGCCCTGGCCGTCGTAGAAGGTGGTGGGGGCAAAGTCGAGGCCGAGGGATGTATCGCGGCTGATCGTCCAGGTGGTGTTGCGGCTGAGGACGTCGACCTCACCCGACTGCAGGACGGGGAAGCGCTCGTTGGCCGTAGTCGGCCGGACCTCGACGGCATTGGCGTCCCCCAATGCGGCGACGGCAAAGACTTTGCAGAAGTCGATATCGAAGCCTTCAAATTCATTGGTGTCGGGGTTGATGTAACCAAACCCGGGAACCGACTGGTTGCCCGCGCAGCGGAGCGTGCCGCGCGCGCGAACCGTCTCCAGCGTGTTGCCGGTAGCGGCGGCGGGCGCCTCGGTGGCCGCATCGGCCGGGGCCTCAGTGGCCGCAGGGGCCGCTTCGGTGGCGGCTGATTCGGCTGGCGCCTCAGTCGGGGTCGCCTCCTGGGTGGTGCCGCCACAAGCCGCCAATGCCAGCGCAAAAACCGCCAGCAGAATAAAAAACAAACTCAGTCGCGCTTTCATCTCTATTATCTCCTCCGAAACTAGTAGATCTGTCGCCCTGATGGGCCTGCTCGCTGATATAGTTCCTGGTGTTCAGTTATAAACGTTCTGTTCTTTACGCGTTCCCTCCTCTCTGCCGGACTTTCCGCGGATCGAGCCGACGGATTCCGCCAGATTTTATCAGAGGCGACGATGAGGCCCGACGCTCACCCTCCGCCGGAGCGCGGGGCCAGGCATTGTTGCATTCCCAAGAGAGACGGCCGCTCTCCCGACGGCCAAACCGCCAGGCAACCGACGCTCCCAATGATAGCCGTCCGGTTAGCCTGCGCTGGCGGTAGGGCGACAATCTTAGGGTAAGAAATCCAAATAAGCAAAAAAAACCACCCGATCGCAGAAATCGGGTGGCTTTTGCTNGTCGAGNGATTGAAAATTTGGCTAATTACCAGGGCAACATGAGGTCGACGCAGATGGCCACCAGCAGCACCAGCAGGTAATAGTTGGACGACATAAACAGCTTGCGCGCGTTGAAGGGCGACGGGTCGCGGATCAGCTGCACGTTGCGATAAAAGAGGTCGACGGTGATGAGCAACACCGGTACGAAGAAGATCCAGCCCAAACCGGGCAAGACGACCATCAACAGGCTCAGAAGACCCGTCGGCAGGGTATGGGACATCACCCACCAGGCCGCCTTGTGCGGCGTCGTTTGCGTCGGGAGCATGGGTACGTCGGCCCGCTTGTACTCGTCGCGGTAGAGAATCGCCAGGCTCCAGAAGTGGAACGGCGTCCATAGGAAGAGAATAGCGGCCAGGGCCAGCGCGCCGGGATCGCTCCAGTTGCCGGCGGCGGCGCTGCCGCTGAGGACGGCGGCGCTGCCGGCCGCCCCGCCGATGACGATGTTGAGCAGCGTCCGCGGCTTCAGCCAGATCGTGTAGACGCCGACGTAGATGAACGCGCCCAGGGCCAGAAAAAAGGCGAGCGGCTGGTTGAACGGCAGAACCGCCAGCACCGGCACGACTACCAGTGCCAGGCTCACGTAGGGAACCCAGCGCGGGTCGGTGATGTCGCCGTTGACCAGCGGCCGCTTGCGGGTACGACCCATCAGGCCGTCCTTGTTACGCTCCCAATACTGGTTGAGAGCCGACGCGCCGGCNGCGGCCATGCCNCCCGTGACCCANGTCAGCGCCATCACGCCCCAGCCCGGCCAACCNCCGGCNGCCAGGAACGCGCCGCCCGTGGCGGCGACGAGNAGCAGGAAGACGATNCGCAATTTGAACAGCACNACGGCCGTCTGCATGGCGCTGCGCCAGCCGCCCACAGCGGCCACAGCGCCGCCTTCCAGCGGGCTCTCAAAACTTTCCGTCACTTTCGATAGAGACATACTAACTCCGACCTTGACTAACCCCACACCCAGTTGCCCCAACGGCAACGCGGGGGATTGTAGCAAGCCTTACCACAGGGAACAACTCACCGGCCAGAGGAGTTAGCGAATATATATCGATGACCGAATGATTCGCCACGGATCGACATGGATGGGATGGATTCGACGATAGGAGAATAGGCCCAGATAGATTCAGAGGTATCAATCCCGCGGCTGTCATACAAAACCCGGCTCACGCCGGTTTCCAACGCTTCTGACAACGTGATTTATCAGGTTTCGTATAACAGCCGCGGATTTGAATCCGCGTATGTTTTTCCTCCATGCGTTTCATCCGTTCTGATCGGCGTTCTGCAAGTGGTGTATTTCAGATAGAGGAAGTGGGAAAACGGCCGGCAAGCGAAGAGTCGCCTGCCGGCCGGGGACTGCTCAGGAACGGGCCAAAGATCAGGGTACTCGGAAACCGATCTCATCGAGCATGAGTTTGCCGCCGGTCTCNCCGTCGAACAGGAAGCGCACGGCCGACAAAGCCGCCGGCTGGAAATCGGGGTTGGCTGCCATGAATTCCGACAGCGGCAGGTCATAGGTCTGATCGACGCGCTCGTAGGGGGTGGCCACGTCAATCTCGTAACTTTTCACGCCGGCGATCCATTCCGCTTTGGTCAGGCGGGCTGGCAGCGGCGGCAACAGGGGGCCGAAGCGGTTCAGCGGCAGGCGCGCGGCCACGCCATCCGACTCGACCTCGACCCACACAGCGCCCATCGNGTCCCCCTCGCCCATGTCGGCCAGCGTGAAGGACAGGGCGTGATCGGCCGTCAATCCCCAGTCGGCAGCCGCTCCGTCGGGCAAGGTGAGCGTGTAGGCCGGCTCCGCGCCCGCGGCCCATTGGAGCAACAGGCCGCGATTGGGCACGTCCGTTTCGCCGTCGCGCAACTGCCGGCCGGCGGTCTGCCATTCCACCATGCCCCGCGCTTCGGCCTGGCCGCCGGGCGCGTCCAGGTCCTCGCGGCGGCCGCGCTCGTTGGTGTCCAGCGGGATAAAACCGGCATCCTTATACTGGGTCACGATGACGTCTTGCGGCAGCCAGCCGCCGGCCACGGCCGGGTCGTAGAACAGGGCGCGGTATTCGTCGCGGCCGTTGAGCGCGGCCTCCAAAAAGCCGGTGATGAAGANCTTGGCCGCCTGNTGCTGTTCCGCGGCCGATAGCAAGGGAGCGCGGTTGAGCAGCAGCGAATTGAACCAGCCCTTATCGTTGTCGCCCCAAACCGTGTTGAAGTTGCCGTGGTTGCCGCGATAGAGGTAGGCCACAGCCTTGAAGCCGTCGGGATTCTCGTCGAAACCGGCCCGCGCGTACTGCCCCAGGCCATCGAGGTAGTACATGTCGCCGTCGTGGCCCGACGCCAGGAGCAGGTAATCGGCGTTCCTCAGGCGCAGTGGCCGCCCGGCCGGCTTGTAGCGGTTGTCGCATGGCGCGAGGGCGACGACCCCGCGAATGCCAAAGCCGAAGTCCTCCTTGCGGGAGACAGTGCCGATGCGCCCGGCGGGCCGGGCGTTCATCTCCGCGGCGTGAGCCACCGCCTCACCGCCGCGCGAATGGCCGATCAGGCCGACGCGGCCCAGGTCGACGCGGCCGAAGAACGGGTTGCCCTCTGTCGCGTTCCATTCGCGCCACACCGCCAGATGCTTCAGCAGCAGCCAGGCCCGCAGCGGCATCTCGGCCATGTCGGGGTCGTCCAGCGCGAAGCCATTGAGGAAGTTTTCGTCGACCGAGACGGCGATGAAGCCGCGGCTCGCCAGATGCTGCCCCAGATAGGCGTACCCCGGATCGGACGGATCGGTCATGGCGTGGTTGCCGTGAACGATGAGCACAAGGGGAAACGGCCCCTCTCCCTCCGGATACCAGACGAGGCCGTTGAGCGGCAATTGACTGAAATTGAAGCCGTTGTACCAGTCGTAGTAGCCGCCGACAAAGCCGCTATAGCCTTCGAAAAGGGCCGATCCGTCCACGACGGGCGTGATCAGGCCGGCCGCGGCTCGGTACTCCTCCCGCCGCTTGTCGGTTCCGCTGCCGTAAGACAGCGCGCCCACGGGATAGACGCCGGGCTGGCCGGGGTTCTCGATATCCAGCCGGACGGCGACCGAATCGACAGGCGGCACGGCGGCGACGTAATCATCCGTGCCCGGCCAGAACAGCCAGCCGAGCACGACGACGAGCGGCAGCGCGCCGGCGGCCCACAGCGCGTAGCGGGCGGCCGGGCGACTGGCCAGCCGGGCGGCAAACCATAGCGCGCCGCCGACGGCCGCCGCCAGGACAATGAACTTGGCCGGCAGGGTGAGTGTGGCGTATTGGAAGACCGACTCCGGCCACAGCAAGTCGCCGAAGATCATGAGCAGGATGCCGACGAAGCGGCCGACCATTGCCGCCGGCACGGCCTGCACGGCATCGTTGACGCGGCCGAGGCGAACGCGTGGCAATATCAGGTTGAGCAACTTCCACATGAGGCTGGCGAGCCCCTCAAACAGGAAGACGAACAGGAAGCCNGCCAGGGCCATCACCAGGAAATCGCCCACCGGGCCCAACCCCCAGCCTACGGAGATGCCGTAGATGCCATTGACCAGGANGATAGCCACCCAACCGGCGAGCGTGAAGCCGCGGCCGAGGGCCAGCGCGAGNGGCGGCAGCGTCAGGGGGGCGCGGGCCGCTTCCGGCGAGGGGGCTATATCCTGTGGGGGTTGTTCAGCATGCATGGTAGCCATTTGATTTCCTGATGTGCCAAGGGCGAGATTCGAGAGGCGATCACAGTGTAAGACACCCTGATCATCAACAGAGCCTTTTATCATTTTAATGAAACAACCGGGGGTGTCGCCTACAGAAAGTTATGATCGTGGCTGAGGGAGGAAGAATCCATAGATTTCACAGATTTCGCAGATTTTTAGTGCTTGTTTGGATGGTTTGTTGACATTTACCTGGAGCAAAAGACCTGACCGGTGGTCGAGTAACTTATCGGTAAAACAAGTTGTTTCATCCCCACCTGCCAGATCTGGATGTGGCGTTAGTTAATAGACACTGTGAACTATGACTTGATCGCTCAAATGGCGTCATCTTAGGTGGTTTGCTTTTGGGGAGCATACTGACCGCCGGCCGCCAACGGCAGCCGCCTAGCCGGCAGGGAGAATGGCCTGGCCGACCTCCGCCACCAAATCCAGGAGTGCGGACTCTGACAAGTGACGACCTAATTGAACCGCGTCGCGTATCTCATCCTGACCCAAAGGCCGCTGCGCGTGCGCCATTGTCCGCTCATAGACTGGTTGAACATTAGCGAAGCGTGGTTGGGCATGTTTCTGCTCGCGCAGGGCTTCGGCCTTCCCCAATAGCTGCATCCCCAGAACGGGGCGGCCGGCCTGGACACAGAACAGCGCGAACACATCAGTGAGACGCAAAAACCGCCGCGTGCTGGCGCCCAGTTCGCGATGATAGTCCAGGCATTGCCTCACGAGGGGCCAGGCGTTATGGACCGGCTGTTCCTCCAGGAGAGCCAGAGTGGCTTCGCCCAGGACCGATTGGAACTGGCTGCCGCGCACGTTGAATTCGGCCGCGAGCTGCCTGGCCCTGGCGAAATAGCGGCGCGCGCCCTCATAGTCGCCCACGGGGATGGCCAGATGGCCCAAGTTGTTCAGGATCATCGCCTGCCACATGGGGATNCCCAGGCGGCCCGCAGCGTCCTCGGCTTCTTCAAATAGTTGGCGCGCGGTCGTGTAGTGGCCGCGCACCAACTCAACGACACCCAGCGCGTTCAGGTTCAGAAAGAGATCATCCACCCATCCCCCGAATTGCCGGTTTATCGTGATCGATTCCTGTAGAATTTCGGCCGCCTCGTCGAACTGGCCCATGTCNAATGAGGTCAGGCCTATNGCCCGGATCATTTGCTGGATGCCGACGATGTTGTTGCGACGACGATGGATGTCGAGAAGGAGGTGGTGATAGCGGAGGGCCTCATCAAAATCGCCCAAATCGGCCGACGAGTTGCCGAGGATATGGTAGGCCGAGAGCAACCACTCTTCCTCGGCCGCGTCGCCCATCTCCTGGAACAGGCACAACGCCTCGGCTCCAAGTCGGGCGGATTCCGCATAGTGGCCTTCGTAGTTGGCCAGACGAGCGGCAACGACCAGCCCCTTGGCCCGCAACGCAAGCGCGCCCGGCGGCAAGATTCGCAGACCATCCTTTATCCAGCGACCGCCCTCGGTCAACATCGACCGGACCTTCCAATAATCCGCCAGGGCGATGGCCAGCTCCATCCCCTGTTCGGGGCGATCCGGACGTTCAAAAGCCCACCCCATCGCCGCTCGCAGATCGTCATTAGCCGCCATCAGCCTGGCTTTCGGAACCTCGTTATCCGGTAGATTCATCCTCTGGCCCTGGGCTCGCGCCAGATTCAGGAAAAACGTCAGATGGGCCAGCCGGTAACGATCCGTCTCGCCCCGGATTTCCAATTGCTCCAGGGCAAACTCGCGCAAAACGAAAAGCATCTGGAATCTGGCTTCGTCGGGGGAGTCGATCTGGCGGATCATGTTTTTCTCGACCAGACCGCTTAACGGGTCGAGCAGGGCGTAATCATCAGCGCCGGCCGCGTCTGTTATTGCTTTGGCCTCCTCCAGTCCAAACGTGTTCATGAACACGCCGAGCGCCCGAAAGAGTTGTTGTTCTTCGGCGCTCAACAATCGGTAACTCCAATCGATGGCCCCGCGCATGGTCTGTTGCCGCTCGTTGACGTTGCGTTGCCGGGCGGCCAAATCGAGCGAATGGCTCAATTGCGCCAGCAGGGACGAAGGAGGGAACATCTTGCTGCGCGCGGCGGCCAGCTCGATCGCCAGCGGCAGCCCATCAAGCCGGGCGCAGATTTGGCGCACGTCGGCCGCGTTCGACGCGGTGAGGGTAAAATCCGGCCGGATGGCGCGGCTGCGCTCGACGAACAGGGCGATGGCCGGGTAGGCGCGCAGTTGGTCCGGTGTCAGTCCATCCGGCAAGTCCGGCACGGCCAACGGCGCGACGGGGTATTCGTGCTCCCCATATAGGCGCAGCACCGTCCGGCTGGTGATCAGAGCCTTCACCCCGCCCGCGGCTTGCAAGATCTCCGCCAGATCGATCCCGGCCTCGACGATTTGCTCGAAGTTATCGAGCACCAGAAGCATTCGCTTACCTTGCAGGAAGGCCCGGACAGCGATGATCGGATCGGCTTCGCCGTTATCAACNATCCCCAGCGCTTCAGCCAATGCCGGCAGGAACAANCCCGGATCCATCAGCGAGGCTAAATCAATGAAGCGCAGCCCATCCGGGAAGGCGGTCGGGCGCTCAGTCGCCAGGTGACGGGCGATTTCGATCGCCAGGCGAGTCTTCCCGGTTCCACCGGGGCCGGTCAGCGAGACCAGGCGGACGGATGGGCGGAGCAACAAGGCGCCGACGGCCTCGATGTCGGCATCGCGGCCGAGGAGGTTCGTCAGCGGTGCCGGCAAACTGACGGCGGGCGGCGAGACGCCCTCGTGGGGCAGGAGAGGCAGCGGCCGAGCGGGCGGCAGGGGCAGCAAGGATGCCGGGGCGATATGGGGAGGCGCGACGCCTTGTACGGCCAATTCGGATTGCCGGGCGAAAGCGACGAACTGCTCCCGTTCCTCGGCGGGGATTGCCAGACAGTCGGCCAGCAATTCGGCCAGCTGGCGCGACGGACGGCGCTCGCCAGACTCCATCTTGCGGATCGTGACCAGCGAGCAGGCAGCACGTTGGGCCAGCTCTTCCTGGGTCAGGCCCAGGAACCGTCGTCGTTGTCTTAGCCAAGGCCCGAAGGTTACCATTTGATCCATGCGAATGCGTTGCTCCGTCGGGTGCGGGATAAGCTCGCCAAACNAGGCTGCTCCGTCGGAGGAATTGTACCATTATCAGCCGGGGAGCAAGTGTCGCAGGTTACAAACAGAAAAATTTAAAGCGGGGGCCTTTCGGGAAGATCCCGTTTCCAACGTGTGCTNTCGNNCGCTCGACTCGCCTTGACCCAACGCCGGGACGCGACTATAATTCCTATTCGCGGCTTCGCTGCCGCTTGTTTTTTGTCGTCTGCCGCCAAACGCGACAAGNGGCCATCAGAACGTTTGCCGAATACAACACTGATTGCCCACGCCTGCGGCGTTACTATTCAAAGTTGAGGAAAAAACATCATGGGTGCAGTTCCCAAGCGGAAAGTCTCTAAAGCGCGCCGCGACAAGCGTCGCACGCACGACGCGCTCAGCCTGTATCATCTCGTGCCCTGCCCCGACTGTGGCGAGATGAAGCGCGCGCATCGCGTCTGCCCGAGCTGCGGCAAGTACAACGGCCGCCAGATCCTGCCCGCCGCCAGCGAGGACTAAACAACCGGCCACGGATAAACGCGGAAGAAACGGATTACTTTCATGGAATCCGTTTTTTCCGTTTTAATCCGAAGCCGTTTAATTTGCCGATCCCCTTCATGCCCAACGCCTTCCTCTTCCCCGGCCAGGGTTCACAATTCGTCGGGATGGGGCGCGACCTGTACGACCGCGAGCCGGTCGCCCGCGCCTTGTTCGACGAGGCGGACGCGCTGTTNGGGGCNGCCCTCTCGAAGCTGTGCTTCGAAGGGCCGGAAGAGGCGCTGACCGACACGGCNGTCCAGCAGCCGGCGCTGTTCACNACCAGCCTGGCCGCCTGGGCTGTGCTTANAGAGCGCGGCGANGCGGCNGCNGCCTACGTCGCNGGTCACTCGCTGGGCGANTTCTCGGCGCTGGCCGCGGCCGGGGCGATGAGTTTCGCCGACGGGCTGGCGCTGGTGCGCCGGCGCGGCGAGTTGATGAAGCTGGCGGGGGAGCGCCGGCCGGGGGGCATGGCCGCCGTGCTGGGCCTCGACGCCGAGCCGGTGGCCGAATTGTGCGCCCAGGTCGCGGCCGAATCCGGCCCGGGCGAGTTTGGGACCCGCCTCTACGTCGGCGTGGCCAACGACAACTGCCCCGGCCAGATCGTCATCTCCGGCCATGAAGAGGCGCTGGCCGTGGCCATCGAGCGGCTCTCGGCCGCCGGCGCCCGCAAGGTCGTGCGGCTATCCATCTCCATCGCCGCCCACACGCCGCTGATGGCGGCCGTGGCCGAGGAGTTCGCCGCCGTCGTCGATGCCACACCCTTCACCGCGGCCGGCATTCCTATCGTCGCTAACGTCACCGCCCGCCCCATTACGTCCCCTGATGACATTCGCGCCGAACTGAAGGCGCAACTGACCTCGCCCGTGCGCTGGACGGAGTCCGTGCGCTATTTGGGCGATCAGGGGGTCGACACCTATGTCGAGGTCGGGCCGGGCGACGTATTGCTGGGTCTGGTAAAGCGCATCGATCGGGGAGCGCAGCGGATCAAGTTCGAGATATAATACGGTAGCTCAACCTTTCCAGGTTGAGAAAGATCGCAAGCTGGAAAGCTTGCGCCAAAATAGGAACANCGAATGTTACTAGAGGGCAAAGTTGCGGTCGTCACGGGAGCCTCGCGCGGCATCGGCCGGGCTATTGCCGNGGAACTGGCCGCCGAAGGGGNCAAGGTGGTCGTCAACTACCACGCCAACGCCGCCGCGGCCGGGGACGTCGTCAACGACATCACGGCGCGAGGCGGAACGGCCGTCGCTGTCCAGGCCGACGTCAGCGATTTCGCCGCCGCCGACGCCCTGATCAAGACCGCCATAGAGACCTACGGCGCGATCGACATCCTCGTCAACAACGCCGGCACCACCCGCGACACGCTTTTGCTCTCCATGAAAGAGGACGAGTGGGACNTGGTGATGACGACAAACCTGAAGAGCGTCTTCAACACCTGCAAGGCCGTCACGCGGCCGATGGTGCGGCGCAAGCAGGGCGGCCGGATCATCAACATCTCGTCCGTCTCCGGCATCGTCGGCCAGCCCGGCCAGACCAACTACGCCGCGTCGAAAGCGGGGATCATCGGCTTCTCCAAGTCGCTGGCCAAGGAGCTTGGCTCGCGCAACATCACCGTCAACGTCGTCGCGCCCGGCTTCGTGCCCACCGACCTGACGGCGGTCATGCCCGAAGACCTGGTCAAGCAGACGCTGGCGTTCATCCCTCTCGGCCGGTGGGGCGAGGCGCAGGAGATTGCCCACGCTGTGGCCTTTCTGGCCTCAGACAAGGCATCGTACATCACCGGGGCGGTGATTCAAGTGGACGGAGGAATCGGCACATGAACGAGAGACACGAGAGCATCGGCCGCATCGAAGTGGCCCCGGAAGTACTGGTGACCATCGCCCGCATCGCCGCGCAGGGGGTGGAGGGCGTGCAGCAGATGTCGCAGGTGCCGGCCGACTACGCCCGGCTCTTCCAGCGTGGCCTGCGCCAGGATGGCGTGCTGCTGGATTTGTCGGAAAACAAGGTGCGTTTCAATATCTATGTTATAATGGCCCCACATGTCAATCTGCTGGAGGCCAGCCGCACCATTCAGACGGTGGTGACCGAGGCGATCGACACGATGGTCGGCATCCCGGTGGATGCCGTGAACGTGTTCGTGGAAGATGTCCACTATACCAAGGGCGAAGTGGTATAATGCCACGTAGAAACCGAGTTTTGCGGAAAATACTTGGTTTCTAAGAGCAAAAATATGAAAACGAGGCGTCGCGCCCGTCGCGTAACCTTAGAAACTTTATACGAGTACGACATCGCCAACCACGATCCGGACGAGGTGCTGGAGCAGCGGCTGGAGGCGAGTCCGATGGAGCGCGCCGGGGTGGAGTTCGCCGAACGGCTCATCCACGGCGTGGTCGCCTACCAGGAGAAGATGGATACGCTCATCGCCCGCTACGCGCCGGAATGGCCGCTGGACCAGATGGCCGTCATCGACCGCAACGTGCTGCGCATCGCCATCTACGAATTCCTCGTGACGGACGAGACCCCGGTCAAGGTGGCGATCAACGAGGCAGTGGAACTGGCCAAGGTATACGGCAGCGACAGCGCCCCGCGCTTCATCAACGGCGTGCTGGGCACGCTGGCTGACCACCAGGAGGAGCTGCGGCGGGAGCTATTGCGGGGGGCCGAGGCAGTGGCGGCGTAAGCCGCCCAAATAATTGATTATCAAGAGCAGGCAGNTNGCCTGCTTTTTTTATTCANCGGAGGTCGCTCATGCTCGAAGAACTCAAAGCTCTGTCCCAACGCGTCATCACCGAAATCTTCAACGCAGGCGACCTCGACGCCGTTGAAGAGTTGTTTCACCCGCAGTACGTCCAGAAGCCGGTCGGCTATCGCGGGCAGGAGGGGGCGCGGCGCTACGTAGAAGAGCTGCGCGCCGCCTTCTCAGAGTTGAACTTCGACCTAGTGGGCCAGATCGCCGAGGAGGACTCGGTGGTAAACCTGCTGATCATGAACGGCCACCACACCGGCCTGCTGTTGGGCCACATCCCGCCCAGCGGCAAGGAAGTCGTCGCCATCTACGCCGTCATCCACCGATTTGTGGACGGCCGCGTGGTGGAGGGGGTCATCATCTCCGATCAGCTCAGCGTGATGCAGCAGATCGGCGTGGTGCCGACACCGGTATGGGGCGAGGCGGGCGGCGAAACAAGTTAGGCCGCTTTTGCCTGGCCGCTTTCCCGCGCCAGCAGCGCCGCCTCGGTCCGGTTGCGCACGCCCAGCTTCTCCATGACGATGGTCATGTAATGCTTGACGGTCTTCTCGCTCAGATGAAGCCGCTCGCCGACTTCCTTATTGCTCAGCCCGGCGGCGACCAGGTTGAGGACTTCCCGCTCGCGCTCGGTCAAGTCCGCCAGCGGGCCGGCGCTTTCCGGCGCGCGGCCGGGCGGCCGGGCCAGCAGCCCGGCGGCCAGCGACGGCGCGACGTACCCCTGGCCGGCCCACACTGACCGGACGATACTCACCAGTTCGCGAGCCGCCACCCCCTTGAGGATGTAGCCCTTCGCTCCGGCCCGCATGGCCGCCGCGAGATCGTCCTCGTCGGTGGAGGCGGTCAGCATGATCACCTTCACGGCCGGATGACTGGCCGTCACCGCCGCGGCCGCGGCGATGCCCCCACCGGGGATATTGATATCCAGCAGGGCGATATCCGGGGCGCACTCCCGCGCCAGCCGCACGGCGTCTTCCAGGCTCTCCCCCTGAGCCACTACCTCGAAATCGGGTTGCGCTTGCAGGCTATAGGCCACGCCCTCGCGAAAAAGCGGGTGATCATCGACGACGATCAGGCGAATCGGGTTATTCATAGCTCATCTCCTCATCCACCAGCGACAGGTCGGCGATGACGCGGGTTCCGCGGCCGGGGGCGCTCTCCACGCGGAAGTAACCGCCGAGGCTCTCGACTCGCTCGCGCATCCCGACCAGCCCCAGATGCTTGTCCCACTCGGCCGCCCGCCGGTTCTCAAATCCCGGGCCGTCGTCGGCAACCTCGACGTGCAGTCGCCCGNCGTCGTAGGCCAGCGTCACCCGCTGACCAAGCCCACCGGCGTGGCGATAGGCGTTGTGGAGCGCTTCTTGCACCAGCCGGTAGAGGGTAATTTTGACCGGTAGCGACGCCGTNTCGGGCGTGCCGTCCAGGTCGAGCGCCACCGTCGTACCGCTACGTTGCTCGTGAACGCGTACCGCCCGCGACAGCACCTCAGGCAGGGTCAGGTCGATCAANTGGGGCACGCCCATCCCGGCCGACAGCCCGCGAATCTCCGCCAGCGCCCGCTGCATGGAGCCCTGTATCACATCCAGGTCCTTCTCCAGCGCCGGATCAGGCGACCGCCCGGCACCATTGCTGACCGCGAACGCCATGACGTGGTCTAGCCGCAGCAGAGCCAACCCCACGTCCTGCACCGGGCCATCGTGCAGTTCGGCGCTGATGCGGCGCAGGACGCGCTCATTAAGGGCTGTCGTCCGGGCCGCGGCGCGGCGCACCCGGTCGGTGAGGGCGCGGTTCTGATCCAGCAGGTCGGTCAACTGGTCGACCTGGGCGCTCAGGGCTGCTTGCTGGCGGTTGATCGTGTCCCCGGCGCGGCCGACAAAACCGGACAGCAGCGCGTAGATGACCACCATCGCCAGCGCCACCACCAGCCAGCTCTGCCGACGGGCCAAGGCCAGGTCGGCCTGCAACTCGTCCACGCTCTGGTAGAACTCAGCCACGGCGATGATGCGCTCCTCGCCGTTCAGGCGCACCGGGCTGTAGGTCTCCAGCAGTTCCGTATCTCGCAGGCGTTCGGTCACATTTTCGGCGCTTTCNAGCTTGCTGATCTCCGAGCTGACCTCGCCGTTCCATGCCCGGCGCAGCCCGTCGCCCATCGGAAAGGTCTGGCCGATGGTCGTCGGGTCGGCGCTATAGAGCACCTTGCCCTGGGANTCCCACACCTTGAAGGAGACTATCTGGCGGCCGAGGGGGGTGTCGTCGAGCAGATTGTCCAGCGTCGCGATGTGGCCGGGCATGAGGGTGTCGGTGGTGGAAAGCTCTTGCAGGTTGGGCGAGATGAAGCTGTCGACAAACAGGGCGGTGGTCTCGGCCGTGCGATGCACCACCCGGCTTTCGATCTCCTGCTCGACCCAGCGGCCGAGCGCGAGCGCCGCGCCGACAAGAATGATCAACCCGGCGATCATGAATTGCTGCGTCAGGTTCAGACGTTGCAGGGTTGTTCTATGTTGCCGTCCCATATCACCCCCAGCGATCAGACCAAAGTCCGAAAAAGATTCCGACTCCGGTCGCATCACAGACCCGACTTAGGCCCGTGTTGCCCGGCCGGCGATCCCCTTATCATTCCCATTGTAAGTTTTGAACAACACCGGCGCTAACTGTAACGCCCAATCTTAATTCGAAAGAATCAGTTCAGATTACAAAAGGAGACCTATCATGTTAGTGAAGAATCAGTGGCTAAAAGTAACGGTNCTGGCCGCGTTCGTGGCCGTATTGCTCCTCGGCACGTTTANGATCGCCCCGGCGGCGCACGCCAAAGGTGGCGACGCGACGCGCATCGCCCTGCGGGGGAGCGCGCAGTATCCCAACGCCAAAGGCACGGCCAAGTACAAGGCCGAGGGCGGCGAGCGCGAGTTCCAGGTCGAATTGGAGAACGCCAAATCGCTGGCCGGCAAGACNGTCGATGTCTACGCCAACGGCGCCAAGGTCGGCAGCTTCAAGGTGACGACGCTGGGCACCGGCCGCCTCAACCGCAATACGGACCGTGGCCAGAGCGTGCCGATGATCCGCGCGGGGTCGGCCATCCAGATCAAGACCCGTGCCGGGGTGCTCATCGTCTCCGGCAGCTTCTAACGAGTCCATTGCCAAAACGCGCGAATTCAC
This sequence comes from Ardenticatenia bacterium, assembly GCA_014237545.1. Lineage (GTDB taxonomy): Bacteria > Chloroflexota > Anaerolineae > Promineifilales > Promineifilaceae > Promineifilum. Next base: position 14,600 of record JAACJX010000271.1, read on the forward strand.
AGCCCCCCTTCATGCCGAAGGGGGCTGTGCGATCCCCGCATCCCCGTCTGCTGATCCTGTCCTTCCGCCCTGCCTCCGTTTTGATTTTCCTTGACAACCCCCCGCCCCGGTGCTACTCTATCGGCATCATGAACGCNTATCGTTCAGGCTCGTTTTTTAGCTTTGCTTTTGCGAACAAGTCCCGCGCCGCGACGGCCGAGACGCTCTGTTCCGCATGAGTGAGGCTCATGACAGAGAATTATCGAAGACGCGGCGCGGGCCGCGTCTTTTTTGTTGGGAAAAGAATCCACAGATTACACAGATTGCATAGATTTTAAGAGGTGACGGGTAGAAAGTGGCAGGTGGCGAGTGGCAAGTCTGAACTACGGACAGAGGTTCACCCTTTCTCCCCTGCTCCCTTTCACCCCTGCTTCGGAGGGATTATGCTCGAAGAACTGGAGACTGAATATAAGGAAGCCACCGCCGCCCTGGCCGCGGCCGAGGGGCGCGAGGCGCTGGAGGCGTGGTACCGCGACACGCTGGGCAAAAAGGGCGGCATCTACCTGCTGACGCGCAACATGGGCGCGCTGGGTGCCGAGGAGCGGCCCGCCTACGGCCGCCGTCTCAACGAGGTCAAGGCCGAACTGGAAGCCGCCTACGGCGAGAAGCTGGCCCTGGCCGAGGCCGAGGAGCTGCGGGCGCAGATGGCCGCCGGGGCGCTCGACGTGACGCTGCCCGGCCGCAAGCCGGCCGAAGGACGGCTCCACATCATCACCCAGACGCTGCGCGACCTCTACCGCGTCTTCGGCGATATGGGCTTCCAGGTCTACCGCACCCGCGACGTGGAGACAGACGAGATGAACTTCGAGCTGCTCAACTTCCCGCCCCACCACCCGGCGCGGGAGATGCAGGACAGCTTCTACACCACGACCGAGGGCGTCATCCTGCGCACCCACACCAGCGCCGGGCAGATCCGCGCCATGCGCGAGTACTACCCCGAGCCGATCCGGGTCGTACTGCCGGGCATGTGCTACCGCAACGAGCAGGTGACCGCCCGCAGCGAGATGCAGTTCACCCAACTGGAGCTGCTGGCTGTGGGCGACAATATCTCCTTCGCCGACCTGAAGGGCACGCTGACCGAGTTCGCCCGGCGGATGTTCGGGGCCGAGCGGCAGACGCGCTTCCGCGCCAGCTACTTCCCGTTCACCGAGCCGAGCGCGGAGATGGACATCAGTTGCTTCCTGTGCGGCGGCGAGGGGTGCAACATCTGCAAGTACACCGGCTGGCTGGAGATTTTGGGCTGCGGCATGGTGCATCCGGTCGTGCTGCGCAACGGCGGCTACGACNCGGAGAAGTACTNCGGCTTCGCCGCCGGCCTGGGCCCGGAGCGTATCGCCATGCTGAAATATGGCATCGACGATATCCGGCAGTTCTGGGCGAATGACTTGAGGTTCCTGGAACAATTTTGATGGCGCAGGGGCGAAAGGGGGAAAGGGTGAAAGGGTGAAGAAGCATCTCCCCTGCACCCCTTCTCCCTTTCTCCGCTTCTCATCATCCCGACTAATATTTCGGAGACAAGCATGCGCGTACCATTATCATGGCTGCGAGATTTTGTAGACATCAACCTCTCCATTGACGAGGTCGCCGAGGTGCTGACCAACGGCGGGCTGGAGGTGGAGNGNATCACCCGCATCGGCCTGCCCGGCGCGGANCTGGAGTGGGACCGCGAGCGGATCGTGCTCGGCCGCATCCTGCGCGTGGAGCAGCANCCCGACGCNGACCGGCTGGTGCTGGCCACGGTNGANTACGGCGCGGCCGAGCCGAAGACCGTCGTCACCGGCGCGCCGAACCTGTTCCCGTACCTCGGCCGCGGCGACCTGAGCGGCGAGCAGCTCTACTCCCCCTTCGCGCTGGAAGGGGCGACGCTCTACGACGGCCACAAGGAAGGGCGCGTGAAGGCCAAGCTGAAGGGCCGACCCCTGCGCGGCATCTACAACGACGCCATGCTGTGCTCGGAGAAAGAGCTGGGCATCAGCGACGAGCACGAGGGAATCATTTTAATTACGAATGACGAATTACGAATGACGAATGAAGAGTCGTCCCCTGCTCCCCTGCTCCCCCGCTCCCCTGCTCCGGGTACACCCTTGCAGGACTTCCTGGGCGACGCCGTGCTGGAGATCGCCATCCTGCCCAACACGGCCCGCGCCACGTCGATGATCGGCGTGGCCCGCGAGCTGGCGGCGCTGACCGGGGCGACCTTCCGGCCGCCGAGCTACGACGTGGTCATGGACGGCCCGCCGGTCGACGGCCGCGTGGTCATCACTACAGAGGAACCCGATCTGAACCCGCGCTTCGTGGCCCTGATCATCGAGGGCGTGCGCCAGATCCCCAGCCCGTACTGGATGCAGTACCGCCTGCGGCAGGCCGGGCAGCGGCCGATCAACGTCGTCGTCGACATCAGCAACTACGTCATGCTGGAGGTCGGCCAGCCCAACCACACCTTCGATTACGACGTGCTGCGCCGCCGCGCCGACGAGTACGCGCCGAATGGTCCTATCCACGTCAACACGCGCTTGCCCCACCCCGGCGAGACGCTGACCACGCTCGACGGCAAGACCCACAAGTTGGAGCCATACACGATCCTGGTCACCGACCCGGCCGGCAACCTGTCCGTCGGCGGCATCATGGGCGGCCTGGAGAGCGAGATCACCGACGACACNNAGAACGTCNTGCTTGAGGCGGCGGCGTGGAANTTCATCAACATCCGCCGCAGCGCCAACGCGCTCGACATCCACACCGAGGCNGGNTANCGCTTCAGCCGCGGCGTCCANCCNAGCCTGGCNCTGCTGGGCGCGAANCGGGCNGCCGAACTGATGCGGCGGCTNGCCGGCGGCACGGTGGCCAACGGCATCATCGANACCTANCCCAACCCNCCCGCGCCGGTCGTCGTCGANCTCGACCCAACNTATGCNCGCAAANTGAGCGGGCTNGACCTNTCCNCGGCCGAGATGGCCGAAATGCTGGNGCGGCTGGGCTTCNCCGTNGANCTNGCCGGCGANAAGCTGCGGGCCACGACGCCCGACCACCGCATGGACATCGACGGNCCGCACGACCTGGTCGAGGAGATNTGCCGCATCTACGGCTACGACCGCATCCCCAGCACGCGGCTGGCCGACGAGCTGCCGCCGCAGCGCAGCAACGTGGAGCTGGAGCGCGAGGAGCGCGTACGCAACCTGCTGGCGCGGCTGGGCCTGCAGGAGGTGTGGAGCTACCGGCTGACCTCGGCCGCGCGCGAAGCCCGGCTGCTCCCGGGCACGCCGCTCGATGATCGACCGTACGTGGCGCTGAGTAATCCACCAGCGCCCGACCGCAACGTGATGCGCCATTCGATCCTGGGCTCGACCATGGAAGCCGTGGCCGCNAACAGCCGCCACGCCGAGCGCATCGCCCTGTTCGAGATCGGTGAGGTCTACCTCTCCGGCGAAGACGAACTGCTGCCCGACGAACTGACNCGGCTGGCCATCGTGATGACCGGCAAGCGCGCCGCCGGCGAGTGGGGCCACGACGGCGGCGCAATGTTCGATTTCTTCGATCTGAAGGGCGTGCTCGACGCGTTCTTCGCCGATCTCCACGTACCGGTGAGCTACGAGGCGGCGACGCACCCGTCCTACCGCCCCGGCCGGACGGCCCGGCTGCTGGTGGGCGAGAAGCAGATCGGCGTGATGGGCGAGTTGCACCCCGGCGTGGTGAAGGGGTTCGAGGTACGCGCCGAACGCGGGCAGGCGGTGCTGGCGGCCGACCTCGATCTGGAGGCGCTGCTACCGCTTATCCCCGACCATTACCGCTACGCGTCGCTGCCGGCCTACCCGCCGGTGCGCGAGGATTTGGCGCTGGTCGTCGACGCGAGCCTGCCGGCGGCCGAGGTGGAGGCTGCCTTGCGCCAGAGCGGCGGCGCGCTGCTGAGGGACGTGGCTCTGTTCGACGTCTACGAAGGCAGCCAGTTGCCGCCGGGCAAGAAGAGCCTGGCCTATCACCTCACCTTCCAGGCCCCTAACCGGACGCTGACCGACGAGGACGTCTCCAAGCAGCGCGGGCGGCTGCTGAAGCTGCTGGATCAAAAGCTGGGGGCGAAGCTGCGGGAGTAGGGGGTTAGCCGCAGATTACGCAGATTACGCAGATTTTTGAGCAGGGGAGCAGGGGTGAAAGGGGCGCCACCTGCCACTTTACACCTGCCACCGCGCAAAAAGCCGCATATTTCGCCGATTGCGCCGTTTCGGGGCACAATCGGCGCAATCTGTGAAATCTGCGGATTCTATTCTTAATGCAGGCTATTCTTCGTTCGCTCATTCGCGGCTTTGTCCGTTTGTTGTTCCGGATTTTCCTGAAGCTGGAGATCGAGGGCTGGGAGCATCTGCCGCCGGGCGGGCCGCTGATCGTCATCGGCAACCATTTCAGCCTGTTCGAAGCGCCCATCCTGCTCACCTTCCTGCCCTATCACGGCCGCATCACCTGGCTGGCGGCCACCGAGTTGCAGGAGTCGCGCATCCTCAAGTATCTCATCAAGCTCTATGACATTATCCCCGTCTGGCGCGGCCAGCCCGACCGGACGGCCATCCACCGCGCCCTCGACTGGCTGGCGGCGGGCAATATCGTCGGCATCATGCCCGAGGGGGGCGTAGATGAGACGCTGCGGCCGCTGACGATGGCCGGGGTGCAGCCGGGCCTGCATGAGGGGCCGAACTCGCGACCCAGCGCCCAGCTGATCACGCCGCGGCCGGGGGCGGCCTATCTGGCCGTGCGCAGCGGCGCGCCGGTGCTGCCGGCCGCCTTCCTGGGCACGGAGAAAATCCTGGACAACTTGAAGCGCCTGCGCCGGACGCCGGTGCGGATGATCATCGGCCCTGTCTTTGGGCCGCTGACCATCGACCCGGCGCTGCCCAAACCGGAACGACGCGCCTTGCTGGACGAGATGGGCCACGAGATGATGCGCCACATGGCGGCGCTGCTGCCGCCGGAGAACCGGGGACCTTATCGCGAAACCNCAGAGGTCTAAGAAGACCTCTGAGGTTTGAAAANNAGAGNGCGCTNNCTCTGTTGACAGCCCNCNCNGCCTATGATAAAGTAANNCNCNATANAGTTGCAATGTCAACTTGTATACANGGTTTGGTTTGGGAGCATGACTGACAGCGTTCACCTGTATGACTTGATCAAGGAGTCCTTTTTACTTCTTGATTTTGGAGATCGCCTGCTACTGGAGAAGTTCGCGCTCACTGTCCCCCGCTATTACGCCCTNACCCACATCGCTAATGAACCTGGCATATCGCCCAGCTTGCTCAGCCGGCGGATGTTTTGCGACAAGAGCAACATCACGCGCCTGATCCAGGGATTGGAGAACGACGGCCTGATCGAGCGGCGGCCGCACGAGAAAGACGGCCGCGCCCAGCGGATCTATCTAACGGATTCTGGCGCAGATCTGCACGAGCAAGCGGCCAGCGCGCATCGCCAGTACGTGGAATTGCGGTTAAAGGCGCTGGAGGCGTGCACCGCCCAGCAAGTGACCGATGTATTAACCTATCTTAACCGATCCTTAGCTGATGGTCTGGACAGTAACCCACTTATCTTGCTAAATTAACTATCAGTCTGTCTGTTAAACTGTTCCCGCTAAGAATTGCCGCTAGTCGGCAAGCAAAAAAGGGGCCGTCTTCTACAGATTTGTTAAAAAGCTGTGTATACTCCTGTGCAACAAACAACGGCACAGGCTGAATGGAGGTGGTGCATTTCGAAGGAAGCAACATCCGCTGTTCAACNCGATCGTTTGGTTTGTTTATTGCCCAAAGGGCAATTGTTGAAAACTTAAAGTGAGGAGAATGATGAAAAACACCAAGTGGTACATGTTAGTCGTTGTGCTGCTGCTGGGCGCCTTTATGCTGGTGGCCTGCGGCGGCGGCGCGACCGAGACGACGGAAGAACCCGTCGCCACGGAAGCGGCCGAAGAACCGGTCGTTGAGCCGACCGAAGAGCCGGCCCCCGAGCCGACCGAAGAACCCGCTCCTGAGCCGACCGAAGAGCCGGCCCCCGAGCCGACCGAAGAGCCGGTCGTTGAAGAAACCGCGGAACTCATGAGCGACACCAGCAAGTCCATTGCCACGCTGCTGAGCGAGAACCCGAACTTCAGCACCCTGGTTGAGGCCATCACCGCCGCCGGTATCACCGAGACCGGCCCCGATGCCCCCGTCACCATCTTTGCCCCGACCAACGAGGCCTTCGCGGCCGTCGATCCGGCGTTGATGGAGCGCTTCCTGGCCGACCCGAGCGGCGAGCTGACCCGCGTTCTGCAGTATCACATCGTCAACGGTGCTCAGCTGGCTGAGGCTGTGACGGCCGATGAAGATGGTCGCCTGGACACCCTGGCCGGCGAGCGCATCGACCTGGCCAACTTCGGCCTGGTGACGACCGACATCGAGGCGTCGAATGGCGTTATCCATGTCATCGACACCGTCCAGGTCCCGCCGACCGTGGCCAACACCATCCGCAGCGAACAGCTGGCCGCCGAAGGCACGCCGGTTATCCGCGTCTGGGCTGACGATCTCCGTCTCCAGGCTCTCGAAACCGTCGAGGCCGCCTTCGAGGATGAGTACGGCGTCGAGCTGCTGCTCGAAGAAGTCGGCTTCGGCGACATCCGCCGCCTGTTCCTGATCGCCGGCCCGGCCGGCGAAGGCCCGGACATCATCGTCGGCGCCCATGACTGGCTCGGCGAGCTGGTCGCCAGCGGCACGCTGGCTCCGGTCGATGCCGGCGACCTTACCGATCAGTTCACCCCGGCCTCGATCAACGCCTTCAACTACGACGGCGAGCTCTACGGCCTGCCCTACGCCACCGAGAACGTAGCCTTCTTCATCA
>JAACJX010000417.1 GCA_014237545.1 Ardenticatenia bacterium
CACCGGCAAGCGTCTGTCGTTCAGGCTGCTGGGTCGCGGCCGCATGACGTGATTCGGGACAATAGACAACCACTTCCCTGCCGGCCTCATTGAAATACGACAGGTCGATCTTGGCAAACTCATCATCCGGCTTGCGCTTATTCATTTGCTCCTTGACGCGCCGGCGGTTCTCGATGGCATATGCCACATACTCCTCGAACTCAGCCTCATTTGGCGCCCCATCCGGATGGAGGATCTTTAGAATAGCGGCCACCGTCTTCTTGATCCCCTTCTCGTCGCGCCCTTCCACTGCCGGCCCGAGACGAATACGTTTGCTAACTTCCTCATACCGGTTAGTCTTCGCAAATTGGTAATGGAACGCCTCGGCCAGATAGTCCGTGATGAACCCGTAGTTCACAGTCAGGTATTCCGTGCTCGTCTTTGGCATTTCCCAACCTGGTAAATAACAGGCAAACCGGTCCATGACCGCCAGATCGAACTCTTTCGGTAAGGAGATAAATAGGTCATATTGGGTCGAATTCACTAGCTGTTCGACCGAGTATTCGATGTTGCCCACAAACGCCATGCTCGCGTCGGCGATGACCTCCACCCCGCGCGAAAAACGGCCGTTCGCCAGGAAATCCTTCATGATTTGGATCGTGTCCGGGTCATTGATCTTGATGCCCGCCACCTCATCGAAAGCCACGGTATCCCAGAACCCGACCAGCCCCACCCGCCGCCGCGCGTTGTTGTAAAACAGTGTCGCTTTCGTCGCCTGGCCGCCGCTTAGCAGCGTGGCATACGGCGAGAACTCGCTGAAGAAATACGACTTCCCGGTCCCCCGCGGCCCCAGCTCGATAAAGTTGAAGTTTGGCTCGACGAGCGATGCCAGGCGAGCGATGAAATGTAATTTGAGCCGCGGTGTCAACTTGCCCGGCTCCAGCCCCACTGACCGCAGGATCACATCCAGCCACTCATCGCGCGTGAATTGGCGCCGTCCGGCGGCATATCCCTCGAAATCGAAGCGCGAAAGCTGGATGGGGCGCATGTCTTCGATGTAAAAAGCGTAATCGTCCTCATCGACTTCGTTATAGGCGATAGTAACTTCGGCCCATATCCCACCTTCTAGGAGGCGCTCAGTATCCCGAAAAAAGCGCTCCGGTACGGCGATCCGCTGCGAGTTAAAATTCTCCAATGTCGCCCAATGCCGCTTCTCTCGCTCCATGTAGCGCACATGGACTTTGTCAATGAAACGGTGCTTACCCTTCATCGCTACCCGTGACTGAGCCGCATTGGCCTCATCCGGCCGCACATAATTGTCCTGTAGTGTCGCCAGGACCGCTTCGAGTCCCGCCTGGATCTCGGCCGGTTCGTCGCTGGCGCAATAGCGGGCTAGCAAGAACTCCAGGACGAAGGTCGGAACATTGGTGCCTTTCTTGATCCGCTGCACCAGATCTTTGCGCACCACCTTTCCCTCGAAAACTCCCAGTAGCTTCTCGTCCAGATTGTCTTTTGCCTGCACGTCGATCATTATGGCCACCGCTCTTAAATCGTGTAATCCGTTTCCAGTTCCAACGTATCGTATGTCATTAGTGTGGTCGGGTTCAGGGCCTTTATCGTGAATTTACCCTCATACTGGAGATCCATCTTCAGGGTCACCTGCGTCGCGCTGCCCGTAGGCAGCGTCAGTGTCATTGTTGCCGCGTTCACCGGTCCGCCCGGCCGCGGCTCGCCGACAACATTACCATCCTTATCTTGCGCCTCGAGCATCAAGGTCACATCCGTCTGGGTATCGAACAGGCCACCGGCCTGCACCGCGATATCGATTACGGGCAAGCGCGTCGTGATCCGTGTCGCCCCGCGTCGGTAACTCAGGTGCACCTTGGGCTGTGAGGCGCCCTCCTCTTTGGGCTGTCGCAGACGGATAGTCAGTACTGGCACCACAGCTTCCTGCAGCGAAGCCCCGCCGTGGAAATACCACTTCCCGCTGCTATAAGCCGCCATCGACCGCGGCCCAGCCGCCTGACTGAACTCGCCACGTATGCCCAGGTGTGGTGTCGGTAGTACAAAGCTGCCGCTGTCTTCCTTCCCATCTCCCAGTAACAGCCGGTCATGAGCGTTGATCCATTGTCCCGGAGGCTTGCCGCAGGTGTCGCCGGCTTCCAGCATCCCGTTCACGTAAAAGCCGTGATCGGTGGCGATGATTGCCTCCTGAAAACCGGCATCCCGCAATTTTCGAATGGCGGCGCGGAGCTGCTGGAATGTCCGGCCGATTAATCCTGGTGCCGCCTCTGGGTTGGATTCGAAATCGTTATCCATTTCGTTGCTGCGAATGACCAGTAACTCCACCGTCTCTGGTAGAGGCTCTGTGCTTCGCGAATAATTCTTGAGACCCACTTCGGTGAATCGTTGCCCGAAACGTTTTCGCAACACCTCCATACGCTGCCCAACAGTCGTCAGCGGCTGTTCCCCCAGCATGGGCACGAACTTGTCATCTTTCCGCGCCAGCCATAGATCTTGCCCCGCCCCTGGCAGGAGGCTGGCCATACCCACCGGCGTCACGGTGGGCAATTGGGCCAGGGCCGTCTGTAATTCTGTCTGTCCCTCCTCATCTAACAAGCGCTGTAACTCGATGCCCAGTTCATAACGCAGCGCGTCGATCAGGATGTAAGCCGTTCGCCGGCCACTTTCCTTAAGCTTCGGTGCGACCAGCCGGTCGAACACGTCCGCGTTGGCCAGTCGCTTGGCCAGCGGCCAGCCCGATTGCTCCAACTGCCGGATGAATAAATCCTGCACCCGCCCGCTATATTTCCGATACGCTCCACGTGTCCGGCGCGTGATGACCGATGTCTGCTCGTTGTTGTCGAACGACTCGCTCGCCACCTGTTCGAACTCACGCTGCCGCCGGTCCACGTCGCGCATGGTGCTGGTGTAGAAATCGATCAGCGCCTCCATGCTGCGGCCGTGGTCCGCTAGTTGTCGCCCGGTGTCCTCGATGGCTTGCAGCAGCTCGGCCGCCGACCGCAGCAAATGCCACTGCCCCTGGCTCTC
>JAACJX010000365.1 GCA_014237545.1 Ardenticatenia bacterium
ACGCCGTTGAGCATCTCGCGCGCTACAAAGGGCTCGCCGGCGGGTGCAGTCCCGTCGGGCGCGTTCAGGCCGACGAAAAGCTCGTAGTCGCCCGCTGTGGCCCGCCCCAGCACCGAGAGGGACGCCCCGACGATGATGCGGTAGTCGCCCGCCGCGGGCACTGTGAACTCCAGATGAGCCGCGTATCCCTCGCCGCCATCATCGTCCCAGGCCAGGAAGTAACGCGCTCGCAGCGCGTCCAGATCGAGGGCCACGTTGTCGCTCTCGGCCATCAGGTGCATGACATCGGCCCCATAAGCGGTCTGGACTTCGGCCAGGGGCCGGCTGTTGTCCATAATGCCGAGCGCGGGGTCGAGGTTGCCGGAGGTAGCCCGCATCGAGATGGTGAGTTGGTCTCCGGCCTGAAGATCGCCAATGAGATAGGCGTGGGTGTCTCCTGTTGCCAGCCGGCCTGAGATCCGCTGAACAAGGCCGGATCGATCCTGCGCGGACGCCGGAGCCGGGCTCCATGCAAACATGATGCCCAACAAGATAAATAATGTCAGGGAGGACCAGATTGTGGGTGATTTGTTAGCCGTGAGTTTCACAGTGATACCCTTTGCCCGATGGAAATAATCGGACTGGCATCATTATAGGGCCGGCGAGGTTCCTAAGAATAGTAACGTATTGGTGGGGATTTCCTATACACCATCCTTGCGCCTTTTTGTTGATATTGCCGACCGGCGGAGTTGACTATGATTTATATAGTTCAATAAAACTGCCGGCACCCTGAGTATAGGCCGTGGATTCGGCTGAATTGTTAAATCATACCAGGCGACGCGGCGCGAGAATACGATAGGAAAGACCCACATGACGGCTTTGTCGGTCCATAAAAAGATACATGTCGTGATCAATCCGGCCGCGGGAAAGGACGAGCCTATCCTCAACGTGCTCAACGATATCTTCCACGAGTACGGCGTCGACTGGGAGGTGAGCGTCACCAAGAAGTATGGCGACGCGGCCGAGCAGGCGCGGGCGGCCATTGCCCGGGGAGTTTCGTTGGTGGCCGGTTATGGGGGCGATGGCACCCAGCACGAACTGGCTAACGCGCTGGCCGGCAGCGGTGTCGTTCTCGGCGTGCTCCCCGGCGGCACGGGTAATGGCTTCGCCCACGAGTTGGCCTTGCCGCAGAAGCTGGATGAGGCTGCCCGGCTACTCTGTACCAGCTCGCGCACGCGGGCCATCGATGCCGTGCGCGTGGGCGATNAATACTTCATCCAGCGACTCTATACCGGCACCGAACCGGAACAGCAGACGAGCCGCGAGATGAAGGACAAATACGGCCCCATGGCCTATTTCGCCAACATGTTCCAGCAAGCGAACAACCCGGAAGTACTTTACCGCGTGACCATTGACGGAGTCACCCACGAGATACCGGCGATGCGCATTTACGTCGTTAATTCCGGCCAGACCAAGAGCGGCCGATCGATTACCGGCGCGCTGTCGGCGCCCGACGATGGCNTGCTGGAGGTTTTCGCCATCAATGCCCACAATGTCGAATCGCTCAAGGCCGCGGCCGAGCGCTTTCTCGATTACGACACGCCTATCGCGGAGCATTTTTTCTGGCGCGGGCGAGAGATTCATATCGAGGCTGATCCAGACCAGGCCGTGTGGATGGATGGCGAGTTCTACGGCCGTACCCCGGTGAAAGTCGAAGTATTACCCGGCGCGGTTCAAGTGGTCATCCCTGAGGATTGGGTGGGACCGAATGGATCGCCAAGTGCTAACCAAAACGGAGGCAAGATGTCCAGCTTAGTTGTAGTTTCGTTTGATTCGCCGGATGAAGCGGCGAGCGTATTGGAAAGCCTTAAGGGCCAGACCAAGTACGGCAATATCTCGTTCGATGATACCGCTGTGGTCAGCAAGGACCTCAACGGCAAGGTCCACGTGAATAATAATGTCAGCCACGGCACGATGAACGCGACCGGCGTCGGCGCGTTGCTGGGATTGNTGNTGGGGGTGTTCCTNTTCCCCGTAGCCGGGATTTTGATTGGCGCCGGCGGTGGAGCATTGGTCGGTCGTTTCATGAAGCTGGGGGTAGACGGAGATTTTGTCAAAGATGTATCCGAGTCCCTGAAGCCCGGTACCTCAGCCCTGTTCGTGCTGGTCCACGATGCCAATCCGGCCGTTGTCCGGGCGGTGTTGGAAGAGCATAAGGGCACGGTTCTGCAGACGACACTTTCGCCCGAAGCGGAAGAGAGCCTTAAGAAAGCCTTGGATTAAAGCTAATCTCATCAATCGACAAGTACCTAATAAAAGCAGCGTCCCTTATTCCGGATGCCATTCGTACACACAAAGGAAAAATGAAAATGGGAACAATGGTTAAGAGTTCGCAGAATGTAGAGCTAAGCAAGCAAACGCTGGCGGCAGCTGCAATCCAGGCTGATCAAGACGCCAAAGCACTGGCCCTCGAAGGCTCGGAATTGGAAAACGCGGGCGTCGCGACTTTGCAAGAGGCGGGTGATGTCATGCGCGTCGGCGCGGCGGCCACGGCGGCCGCGGCCAGCGATTTAACTCGCGCCGTCGATGCGGCCGTGGTGGCCGACCGTTTGTCCACGTTGAGCGAGATAGTCGAGACGGCGGGCATCGATGACATCTCCCAGGGGGCCGATTTGCTGGCCCATTCGGAAGATGTTGCGGCGATGAGCGCCATCGTCGGGCTGATGAGCTATGGCGACATTGAACGTGGCCTCGAACTGGCCCGCATGGCCGGCGAACTGCGCGCCATCAGCGACGTGACCAATGCATTGGAGATGCCCGTACTGACGGCCGTCTTGGCCGATCGGGGCGAGCGCCTGCAGCAGGTGGCCGTCGAGGTGATCTTGCAGGCGGCGGCGACACGGTCGCTGTCCCACGTTATCGCCGACACCGGACGGCAGATCGGCGACCTGGGCGAAAACGAGATCGATGAGGGCGTCGTCCGCCTGGCTGCCTCGGAAGCGGCCGCGCAACGGGCTGAGGAGCTGGCCTTGGCCAGTGACCTGCTGGCGACACGCGGCGCCATCGANGTGGAAGTGGCCGTGGCCGCGGGCGATGTGGTTCGTGAGATGGTCGTGGAAGGCGCCTCAAATTTGGCCGCCGGCGCGGCCGATATGGCCGTATCCGAGGAACTGGACGATTTGGCCCAAACCCTGGCCGCGAATGCTGAGTGANTTGAGAACCAATCATAGGGGCGTTCTGCCCGCCTGTCGCGCGAAAACTCGCGTGACAGACTCGAGCATAGAGCCTCTACCAAGCAATTAGGAGTAACAGATCATGGGAATGAGAAGACGACAGGACCGGCGCGAAGAGCGCCATGAAGATCGTGGACCGGCCGCGGCACAGAGCGGCGGCGATCATCGTTACCAGATGCGCCAAAAGATCGCTTCAATTGGCGATGATTTCTGGATCGAGAATGGCAACGGCCAGAAGGTGTACAAGATCAACGGCAAGGCTCTGCGCGTACGCGATACATTGATCTTCGAGGACGCCCACGGCAACGAGCTGATGAAGATCCAGGAGCGCAAGTTGCGCGTCAAGGACAGCATGGAGATCGAGGACGCCCACGGCAAGAAGGTCGCTATGGTCAAGAAGGCCTTGATCACGCCGGTGCGCGAGCGTTGGTCGGTCGATATCCCCGGCGCGGCCGACATGGAAGTACAGGGCAACATCCTCGACCATGAGTACAAAATCGGTCATGTGGCCGAAGTGTCCAAAAAATGGTTCCGAATTGCCGACAGCTATGGCATCGAGATCGAGCCCGGGCAGAACGACGTATTGATTTTGGCAGTGACGGCCGTCATTGACATGATGAGCCACGAAGGGCGGTAACCCATCACCCGCTAGCCCGACCACCGCGACGGCCAGACCAAAAGGTGGGCCGTCGCGATGGTTCGAAACCCTGCCGCCCGGAACCGGGCGGGAGTGGTGAAAGGAGTTGAGAAGAGAAATGCTTGCACTAAAGCGGATGTCGGCCTTGCTTATACTGGCGTTGATGGCGGCCTTGCTGGTTGCCTGCACCCAGGAAGAACCGACGCCAACCATTGAGCCGCAACCCGTCGCGACNGANGCGCCGGCCGAGCCAANCGAAGCGACCGTTGTCCCCACAGAAATGGCCGCCGTACCGACCGAAGCGCTGCCGGCGACAGCCCCGGTGGAAGAACAGGACGCCGCGAATCCGGATATGGTCGCCCAGGCCGGCCTGCACCCCAGCACGATCATGCTCGATACCCAGGGCCTGCCCTATTCATGGACAGCGGTCACCGTGCCGGAGACCCCTTATGACACGAGCCAGCCGCCCGGCCCGACCGGCCTGCCGGCCCATACCGAGATCCTCTTCGGCGTCACTGAGCCGTCGCAGCGGCAGCCCAGCGNCCCGATTATGTATATTATTCCCGTTGACGCCTATCGAGCGCAATGGGAAGCAGCCGGCAACCCGACTGTAACCGACGCCGTCGACGACATCTTCTCGCGCACTAACATCCTGAACGTGCCGGAACTGACCGAAGGTTATGCCGCGCTGCCCTTCAACGAAACCGTCGGCGCGCTGGACGTAGCCGTGCAGCTTGATCGCACGGGAGCGCCGATCACGAGCGCCACAATCAGTGGCTATCGTTTTATCGGCCGCTGGATGCAAAGTCCTAACCCGGTGACAAATCAGAATTTACGTTATGTCTACCAGGGTTTCACCAATGATGGTCGCTTCCTGGTGTCTTTCTTCTACCCGGTTACCAGCCCGACGCTGCCGAGGACCGCTGCCGATGTGCCCCAGGCTGAGATGGACCAGCTCACGAACGACTTATCCGGCTATATGGCGCAGAAAAACGAACAACTGAACGCCCTGACGCCGGAAGATTGGGAGCCAATCTTGACCACGCTCGACGCGCTGGTCGGATCGCTGCAAATCGAAGAAATGCCGGTGGCCGGGGTCGAGAATCAAATCTGGCAGCCGATCGCCCAGGTGACGGACGGCGAAGACGTCCCGTTCACGCAGGATACAAGCCGTTACCAGGTCGCCTATTCCATGGTGGATGAGACGACCGGGACGATGAATTTCCGCGCTGATTGTAATACCGGTAGCATGGCATACACCCTCAACCAGGGCGGCATGGTGGGCGGCTACCTGGCCCAGCCCGGCCCGATGACGCTGGCTTTTTGCGGTGAGGAGTCGCTGGACCAACTTTTCCTCGGTGTGCTGCAAGCGGCGCAAAACTACCGCGTGCGCCCCGGCGGCGCGCAGATGGAACTGCCGATGCCCGCCGGTGGCAGTACCTTCGTCTTCCGCAGCATTGGCGTGTTCACGCCGCAGCCAGTGCCGACACCGCCGCCGCCGGTAGTCATTGACCCGCCCACGGCGCAAACGGCATCCGGCGTTGTCATCGCCCCGGCCGGGATGAACGTCCGCACAGGCCCTGGCTCGGCCTATCCGATCCTGGGAGCGGCCGACTTTGGCGTGGAAGGGGCCATCATCGGCCGCAGCGCCGACGGACTGTGGTGGGTGACGCCTATCCGCGGCGCGCCAAACGGCCAGGGCTGGGTCTCGGCCGATTTCATCCGCGCTTCCAATACCGAGAACGTGCCGGTCATCGACGCTCCGCCGCTGCCGACCATCGCGCCGACAGCGACCCCGCTGCCGACACCGACGACAGCGCCGCAAAGCACGCCCGCACCGACGCTTCAATTCTTTGCCAGCAACACAGTTATAGTGCAGGGTGAATGCACCACACTGTCGTGGAATGTGCAGAACATTCAGGCGGTATGGGTCTACCCTGTCGGGCAGCCATACACCCAATTCCCGGTGACTGGCCAGGGCAGCCAGCAGGTTTGCCCGTCGCAGACCACAACCTATGAGATGCGCGTCTTGCTGCAAGATGGGTCCGTTCACACCCAGCAGATCACCATCCAGGTAACGATTCCCGGCAATCCGCTGGTGAACACCGGCTGGGTCGTGACCTCGCTGTACGGCGCCGCGCCGCTGCCCAACGCTATTCCGAACCTGTTCTTCGATGATAACGGGCAGGTGAGTGCGTTCGGCGGGTGCAACAACTTCAGTGGACCCTATCAGGTGAGCGGCGAGTTGGTCAATATCGGGCCGCTCTTCGGCACACAGATGGCCTGCGCGCAAGATATCAACGATCAGGAGGCGACCTACCTGAACGCCATCCAGTCGGCCGTGACATTCGAGATGACCTTGGACACACTGATCCTGCGCGACGGCTTCGGACAAGAGGTCGTTCGCTTGACCAGGGTTGGCTAGCGGGAAGTAAAAATGACAGGTCGGTGAAGAGCCATCATCACACCTAACCCACCGACCTGTCAGGTTTTAGAGATGAATCCAACGGTTTCCCGGGTGTGGGGCTAAATACATTAAGTAGCTGGAGGTAATCATGTGCTGTTTTCTGACGTTATTCATGTTACTGGGGCCAAGAGTTGCGGGTGTCTTTTGGTGGATCATCCAGCCGGGGCGCTGGACTGGTGCGTTAGGCGCGTTTGATTCGTGGATTTGGCCCATATTAGGCCTGTTGTTCGTGCCTTTCACGACGCTCATGTATGTCGCGTTCGCTCCCGGCGGTATCGTCGGGTGGGATTGGTTGTGGGTTGGATTAGGTGTAGCAGCCGATATCGCCTCTTATGCAGGTGGTGGTTATGGCAATCGCGATCGCATTCCGGGATATACCGGAAAATAAACATTGATCAAGGTCAGCCGGTAATAAAGCAACGGCTGGCCACAAAAATATAAGGAGTTTAGAAATGGCAACACTAGCAGTACTCAAATTTGACACGCCGACCGGCGCGCAGCAGACGCTGCAGGTCATCCAGCAATTGGGAAAACAGGAACTGGTTACGCTGCAGGACGCGGCGATCGTGACCTGGCCGGAGGGCAAGAAGAAGCCCAAGACTGAACAACTACACAGTATGGGCGGGCTTGGCGCGCTCAATGGCGCTTTCTGGGGCTTTCTCTTCGGGTTGATCTTCTTCATTCCGATCCTGGGCATGGCCATCGGCGCGGCGATGGGCGCGCTGACCGGCCGGTTTACCGACATCGGAATCAGTGACGAATTCATCAAGGAAGTTCAATCGAAGGTCACGGTCGGCACCTCGGCGTTGTTCCTGATGATTGCCCAGTCGACACCCGACAAGTTTATCGAGGGGTTGAAGCAGCAGGCACCGAAGTTCGAGATCATCTCGACAAACCTGACGGCCGAGCAGGAAGAGCAGCTGAAGGCCGCCTTCGCCGACGAAGCGTAAATCGCTCGACGCGACGCGACTCAACCCGTTTGCGTGGGCCGGAGGGAAAGCCATTGACAGGGGCACTCCGGCCCGCCACGGTTTCAGAGTGAAACCAGGAGGTGAAAGACAGAATTAATAAAACATCCGAGTGATTAACGAGATATCTTGGCAAGATCAATCTTTTGTTTTTATGGAGGATATTTCATGGCTTTTGAACTTTTCTGTATGACGACTATCGCGCTGTTGTTCGCGACCGCGCTCATATTCGGTGGTTATCGCTTTTTCCTGTTTCTGCTGCCCATATGGGGCTTTTTTGGTGGCTTTGTAATGGGTTCCTCGGCAGTGGAGGCCTTGTTCAATACCGGGTTGTTTGCCACTGTCACGGGGTGGGTCGTCGGCTTTGTCGTCGGGGTCATATTCGCTCTGTTGTCTTATTTCTTCTACGCCGCCGCGGTCGCCATAGCCGCCGGTATCCTCGGCTATATGCTGGGCGTAGGAATCATGGACATCTTTGGCCTGGACGCCCTGTCGTTGATCACGCTTTTGGTCGCCGTCATGTTAGCCGCTGGTGCAGTTTTTGTGACATTTCGGTTTAACTTGCAAAAGTACGTCATCATCGCCGCGACGGCCATCGGCGGAGCGGCTCTGGCCGTGGGGATGATCATGGTCGGCATCGGCGGCCTCGAATTCCTGCGGCTGGCCGAAAGCCCGGTGCGCCTGCTGTTCCAGACTTCGCCGTTCATGGGCATCGTCTTCGTCCTTCTGGCCGGTGCCGGCATCGCCGTTCAGGTCTGGGCCAACCGCCGGTTTGAGGTCGAGACTTACAACCGCTTTGTGGAGACCCCGGCGTAATTGACCGGCAAGTTATCGAATTGTTTCGTAAGGAGATTATCGCATGACAAAGAAACGTCCGTTCGGTGTAACCCTACTGGCGCTCCTCGCCGGAGCAGCCACTGTGGTCGCACTTATTCATACCCTGCAGATGCTCCATTTACTCCCGATAAGTGGCCCGTTTGGCGAGGCCCGCTTCTTCACCTTTGACCTACTTGGCGCACTCTTGTGGGGCGTGATGGGGCTTATCTATCTTTGGGTGTTCCGCATGTTGTGGAACCTGGACGCGCAAGGGTGGTTGTTCGTGGTAGTAATAGCCGTGTTTAATTTGATCCTGGCTGTCCTGTCCATCATCGGCGACTCGACCTGGCAATCGATGATGCCGGCTATGCTGATCAATGGCTTGATATTGATTTACGCTATGTTGCCGGGCACAAAGGACGCTTTTGAAATTGTTGCCTAGCTTTCACTTCTCTCCTTCCCTTGACCTCTGGTGGGGGTCCACCGGCTCGCGAACCAGTAAAAACCTGTCCTCGCAGCCGATGATAGCAAAACCGGGGCGGCTTCTTCCTGATGCCGCCCCGGTTTTGGTTTGCCTGGAAGGCAATAGTCTTACTGCAGATCGCTGAGCTTTTTCTCCATCGCGTCCAACTCCTCTCGTAGCGCGGCCGTTGTTTTCTCCTGTTCATCAACCAACCGGCGCAAATCTTCGACCAGGAGGAAGGCGGAAGCCTCGCCGGGTGACATCTCCGCCTTCTCTTTCGGCGTTTTCTTGGGCGTCAGGAAGAGGTTAGCTAGAAAGCTGGTGAATACGCCGAAGAGGGCCACGCCGCTGGTCATCAGTAGGACGCCGACGATTCGCCCTGGGTTTGTCGTCGGGTAGCGGTCACCATAACCCACGGTCGTGATGGTGACGTAGGACCACCAAATGGCATCGGAAGGGGTTTGAATGTTGGCGTCGACATTCTGGCTCTCGATATTCAGCACTGTGATACTCGCCATCTGGATGATCAATAGCCCGAGGAAGATGGTGAGATAGAGAACGCTGCCGGCGCGGTCGTAGAGAAGTTGATTTTTGATCCGCTCCAGGCCG
Organism: Ardenticatenia bacterium; assembly: GCA_014237545.1. Classification (GTDB taxonomy): domain Bacteria; phylum Chloroflexota; class Anaerolineae; order Promineifilales; family Promineifilaceae; genus Promineifilum. The sequence continues at coordinate 9,173 of JAACJX010000365.1, forward strand.
AGTTCTTTCAACAAACGGTAAACGCGGAATATGCGGAACACCCGCAAGATACGCAGGAATGGCACCGTGGCCGCCAGATCGGCCCAGCCCCACTCCCGAAAGAAATAGCGCGATTTCGATTCGGCGGTGTAGAGGCGAAAGGCGAAGTCGCCCAGGAAGATGATCGCGATCGCTGCCTGAAATATATCGATGACCCCGCTCGACGCCTCGGTCAATCTGGGCAGGAAGGACAGCCCCGAATTGATGATCGACAGGATGGACAGAAGGGCGATGAAGACTTCATAGCCCAGGTTCTTGAGTTCTCGTTTCTCAGATTTAGCGGCCATGGTGGTTCACCTGTGAATTTAGGAAATATACCCGAAACCGGCGACGATAGATTCCAGCGACAGGCCCAACCCGCTGAAGAGGCTCGCCAGCGCCAAGACGCCTAGAGTCAGGATGGCGAAGTACAGGACCGGCAATGCCAGTGTGCGCCAGCCCCGTAACCGGTGAGCCTCGGCCACGGCCTGCCAGGCGGCGAACAGGGAGAGCAGCGCCACGGCGACGATGACCAGCGACGCGATCGGCTCGATAAATCGCAGCAATCCGAATAGTTCCACGGCCTGCACAAAGCCCATGACCCGAAAGGTCTGGGTGAAAGTGGCCTTGCCGCGCAGCACGCGCGCCGTCCCATGCAGGATGAGCACGCCTAGCACCCACAGCAGGAACCGTCCGGTGAATACGCTTAGAAAGCCAGAGCCAATATCCGGCAATTCCACCAAAGCTACCGAAGCCGTGCCCAGCAGGCTCAGCAGCAGCGCCGGGCCGGTCATGGCACTGGTGTCGGCAATGGCGCGGTACGCCGTGCGGTCGAGAATCATGGCCCGCAATGCCAGCGCCACCCAGCGGCTCCTCCGGCGCAGCCCGCCCAGCAGGTTGCCGAGGGCCCACTCATTGGCCGTCTTGGCCGGCTCCTCGACCTTCGGTGGCGGGGCGGGGCGGTCGCGGCGGGCATCCAGCAGGGCGAACATATCGACCGAGCTGCGCGTCGGCGGCACGACCATATCGGCCGGGTGCAGCAGGAACGAGTCGGTCTGCTCGCCGCCCATCCCGCCGTGGTTGCCGATCAGTTCTTCCAGCGCGGCGACAGTGCCGTCGGGATAGAGCGTGCTGACGATGATGAGGTCGCCGGCGCTGGGAAAGTCGGCCACCCGCCGCATTTGCCAGGCGCGCAGGGCCACGTCGCCGTAGGGCAGCAACGGGTCCTGGCCGTTAACCTCGCCCGTATGCAGGTTGCGCGTGCCGCCCTTGCCATAGGCGATCGGCGCGCCGTCCGACTGGGTGGCGACGACAAGACCGACGCCCTCGTGGTGGATGACCGCCTCGACCATACCGGGGAACGCCTCGTTCAGCTCGTCCAGAACCAGGATGAGTGGTCGAATGAACAGATTGGCCAGGCCCAGGATGAAGGCCGCCGCCATAGCCACAGTCCACCGCGGGTATGGGTCAATGGCATTGAATTCAATGCCCGGTAGTATCCAGTCTGTAATGGGCAGTACTAGTGCACCGAGCAGCCATATAATCAAGAAGCGTATCGAGGCTCTCAGGATGGTTCGGATCGTATACATGTATAATTTCCGTTCCGAAAGACTTGATTTCGCAGGAAGGTTCCATGGTCAGGATACGGTTTCCATATAAGTGGGGAAACAAACAAAATGGTGTAATAAGGGTGGGTAGGAATTGTCCAGAGGGGTTATTGATGAGTGGAAGGCCACCCACTATGCTTGGCGAACCGGTTACCCCAAGGTGACTTCAGGGAACGCGTCTAATTGCCTGCATTCAGAGGTACGTATCCCTTTCAGAGTTTGTTAATTCCCTTGGTTAATCGCAAGTCATGCGTGAGAGCGATTTGTTGTTTGCTATAGCTACTAGCCATAGCGTATCTCATTCACCGCCAGTCCAAAGAAAGCAACAGGAAGCCGTTGCCTTCAGTACTTCGATCCATTGGTCTATTGTCTAGATAAACGGTGAAATTGAGTTTGTGTCCCCGATTATTCGAAATTTAAGCGCGATTAAATTCCCATTGGCCTGTATTCCGCCCGCCGGCCAGGCGTTGTCTACCGGCGGGCGTGAATCTTGCCGGATGAAACGGCTAACTCTCCGTCAGATAAGTTTCAATGAGCGGGCCGTGGTGACGGCCTGCACCCGACTGGCGACATCCAGCTTGCCATAGATATGGGCCAGGTGGGTCTTCACTGTGCCGATGGAGACACAAAGTTCATCGGCGATCTCGCGATTAGAATAACCCTGGCTCAACAGCTTTAGCACCTCCTGCTCGCGACTGGTGATCGACGCGGCCGTAGCCAGCGACCTCAGGCTTTCATCCGGCAATGAGTGTGAATCACGCCCGTTGTGTCCAAGCAACTGGAGAGTTTCGCAGACGAACCTCTCATGTTCAGCGCTTAAGCTATGAGTTTGCGCCATCATTGACATGAGGGGAATGAGAGGGCGGCCATAATCCAGGAACGGACGTATGTACCATTCCGGCGACGCCAGTTGCACGGCCTCGGCCAGTATCCGGCGCGCCAGGTTCATCTTGTTCTGCACGAATAACGCCTGAGCCAGCATCACTCGCGCATCCAGGCTCGATTCATTGGGAAAGCCGGCCGGGTATTTAGCCACAAAATGGGTCAACATCTCCTCGGCTACTTCCGCCTGCTCGCGCGTTAGGGCGATCTCCGCCTCGACAAGTTCCGAGAGCGCGTGGTTGTCCTGAAAATCGCCTTCCCGCAACAATTGCCGCGCGGCCGCCCAGCTGCCCTGTCGCAGCGCGAACCGCGCCTCATAGGCAGCCAAGTCCTGGTCGCACCACGTGCCCGAGGGACGAAGGGACTGCAACATGCGCGCCGACTGGATGGTCGACTGCGCCTCAGCGTGCCGGCCCTCGGCCGAGAGAAGCCTGGCGCGAACCATGGCGTTGGTCACCAGCATATTGGAGCTGGTTGGGTTGGGGTCGATGGCCAGGGCACGGTCCAGCAATTGGTGCCCCTGGGTCAACTCGTTGCGCGCCAGACATACCTGGCTGAGCAACGACATGGCGATGCTGGCTGTCTCGGGGAGGTGGCCGCGCTGGAGCAAAGATTGTTGCAATATCTGATAGGCGATCTTTTCGCTTTGCCGGAGATTGCCCTGGACAAGGGCGCGGTTCGACAGGTCGGTGCCGGCCAGGATGATGACGAACAGATTCCCTTCCGCCCGGGCGCGTTCGTAGATCTCGCGCACTTGCGCTCCCACCTCAGGCGTCTTGGGTTTATTGAAGGTCTCGGTGATGAGGAGCGCGTCGAGTAATTCCCATCGCGGGTCTGGTATCTTGCCGGCAACATTGGGGGAAATAGCGGCGCCCTTGTCTATCCAGCGGAGCCTGATTTGACGCACCTCGTCGAGCACGTCCTGTTCGCTCGGGGTCAATTCGGAGAGCGGCTTGGCGGTGAGGTCGTGCTCGAGGCTTTTTAGAAAACGCGTGACCTCGTCTCGCGGCAGCGCCAGATTGGCCAGGCGCAAATAAACGAACAGCAGCGTTGGGTGGCGTTGCACGACGGTTTCCGGCAGGCGCTGAACCCAGCGCAACAGGCGCGAGTCTTCCCCTGAGTTGGCCAACTCGCGCAAGCCGACATCTTCGATTACCTCGGCTGCTGCCTCCCAATCCTCGATGAATAGAAAATGGTTCACTGCGTCGGTGGAAATGTTTTGCGACACGTACCAGTTGGCCGCCCGCCGGTGCAGTTCGGGAACTTGATCAGGAAACTGGCGCTGCAATTGGCTGCGCAGCATCTCGGCAAACAGATCGTGGTAGCGATACCACGATCGATCTTCCGTGCGAATGATGAACATGTTTTCCTGCCACAAGTCGGCCAGCATCTTGGTGCCGTCACTCCGGCCAGTCACGGCATCGCACAAGTCGCCGGTAAGTTGCTGCAGGATCGATGTCTTCAGCAAGAAGGATTGAGCCGCCTCCGATTGCTGGCGCAGGGCTGTCTCCATGAAATATTCCCGCAGAAAGACGTGAGCGCCATTGAATGTATCGACCACGTGCCGGCGGTCGGGCTGCTTATTCAGGGCCAGCACAGCCAGCTTGAGACCCACCACCCAGCCGCCGGTACGATTGACCAGCACTTCCATGTCGCGGTAGGCCAGCGGTTCGCCCGTGACATGACGCTCCAGAAAAGCGATCCCCTCCGGTAAAGTGAAGCGCAGATCATCCAGTTCCAGTTCGGTGACGACACCGGTGGCGCGCAGCAAGCCCAACGCCAGCGGCGGCCGTGCTCGCCCGGAAATGACCAACTGCATACTCAANGGCAGGTGTTCCAAAAACATCTGCACAGACGCGTGAATGTCGGCCTGTCTGATATGGTGAAAATCGTCCAGCACCAGGCCGATACAGTATGAATCGCTCTCGACACACGCCAGTTCATCGACCAACTGCGTCACAATATCGGCCGGCGTGATGGCCGAAGAACGATGCAGAAAAGGCAACAACTTTTGCCCCAGGCCGGGGCGGACAGTCTGGAGGGCCGTGATTACGGTTGTCCAAAACCGGAAGAGATGATCGTCATCGTTATCCAGCGCGGCCCAGGCCACCGGCATACTGTCGCACTCCTTGCGCCAGATATTTAACATGGTGCTTTTGCCGAAGCCGCCCGGCGCGGAGATGAAGGTGATGGGCGTGCTGATTTTGCTCGTCAGGCGAGGACGCGTCACGAGGATAGGGGGCAGCGNGGGCGGCCGGAACTTGGCGCGGGTGAAGTANGAAGTATTCGCGTTCCAGGTCTCCGCGGACGATCCGGCATGGGGGTCGGCCGTGAGGGAGAGTTGGACCAACACTGCCTTGTCGGCCAGGCCGGCAGCGATCTCTTCTAGCCGGCCCATCGTCAGGTCTTGCGATTTACCCAGATACGCTTTGTGCAGGATGCCCTCTCGCCGGCGATAGGCATACCAGTACTCGCTGCCGTTATGCTTCTCACAACGCGCCGAGAAATGGCCGGCCGCGCCGATAAATTTGAACGGCAAATGGCTCTCGAGCCATTTGCTCCATTGGGCGGANTCGAGATGGATGGGGCGAGTCGCGTCTAGACCGTGCTCCCCCGTATAAAGGACGCCATCTCGGACGGTTGGTTTTGTGGGTCGGCCTTTCACATCTGTCGACATCGCGTTGACCTCTCACCATTCCCCCAAAGGCTGACATAGACAGGAACAGAAGTTACCCAAATATATATCATTAGCAAAATTTTGGGTAACTTTTTTGCAGCATCCGTCATTCCATTTGTGAATTCTTTCCTAAGATATGGACCACTTGGTTGGATAAATCAGCCAAAAACAAGATGTACAAGCCTCTCAAATTCCATTAATTTTTATGGTAGATGGAAGTGATTGCCTGCTGCCGGCGATCCTTGTCACCAAGCTCCTTGCGGTTGACTACTGGGAAGAGCTTCCAACAGAGGATGCCGCAAGAAAAATCCCAAGTGAGGAGAGGTACATAATGAAATCCAAGATCAGTTTGTTATCCATTCTTCTCGGCCTATTGCTGGTCTTTAGCCTGGCACTAGCCGCCTGTAGCCCGACGACGACTGAGGTAGAAACGCCTACCGAAGCCGCGCCGGTCGAGGAAGAGGCTGCGCCGGTTGAGGAAGAGGCTGCGCCGGTCGAAGAGGCTGCTCCAACGGAAGAGCCCGCGCCGGTNGAGGAAGAAGTAGCNCCGACAGAGGAACCNGCGCCAGTNGAGGAAGAGGCTCCCGCTGAAGAAGCAGCCGATCCGAACGCGCTGCCGCGCAACGAAACCTTGTACTCCAATGGTCAGCAGTGGGGCCCGGTTGTCGGCTGGAACCCCTACTCCAACAGCAACAACAACGCTATGGCCATTGCCCAGCAGGACAATGCCCGCGTCATCATGTTCGAGACGCCGTATCTGTACAACATGCTCGATGGTCAGGTGTACCCGTTGCTGGCCGACGGCCCGTATGAGTGGAACGACGCTCGCACCGAGATCACCTTCAAGATCAAGCCGGCCGCCATGTGGAGCGACGGCACCCCGGTGACCGCCGAAGATGTGGCCTATACTTGGGCGACGCATGTCAAGTACAACACTCCCACCGCCGCCGCCAACATGGACTTTATCGAGAGCATCGAGGCGGTCGATCCCCAGACGGTCGTCATCAAGGCGAAGTTGAATGATGATGGCACGGCGGTCAACCCGCTGCTCGTAGCTGCCTACGTGAGCACCAACTACGTCATCCAGAAGGCGTGGACGGAGACCCTCGAGGAACGCGTCGGTGGCGATCCTGTGGCCCTTCTGGCCGATCCGGCCGAGGATGTCGTCTACAGCGGCCCCTATGGCAAGTACTTTGCCGACGACACGAAGGTGGTCTATGTCCGCAACGATAACTATTGGGGACAGGATCCCTCCATGTGGGGCAAGCTGCCCGTGCCCAAGTATTTGGGACATGTGATCTTCAAGGATAACGCCGCCGGAACGACTGCCCTGCAGGCAGGCGAAGTGGACGTTAGCCAGCAGTTCAACGCCAATGTGCAGGATCTGTGGCTAAATGACGGTCTGCCCATCTCTACCTATCTGCCAGAGGCTCCGTATGGCATCGGCGCCAGCCTGCCGACTGCGTTCTACAACCTNGAATCCCCGGGTCTGGATCAGGTGGCCGTTCGCAAGGCAATCGCTATGGCCGTGGACTACCCCACGATTATCGCCAACGCGATGACCAACCAATCAGCCACCTTCGACCAGGTTCCGCGCTCGCTCATGAACCCAACCCCCGGCGAGCAGGCGATGTATGACCATGACGCCGTAGCCGACCTGCAATGGGCCGGCAACGACATCGAAGGCGCCATTGCTCTGCTTGATGAAGCTGGAATCGTCGATACAGACGGCGACGGCTGGCGTGAGTACAATGGTGAGAAGCTCAGCTACGTGGCCACCTGCCCCAATGGCTGGTCCGACTGGCAGGCCGCGATCGAAGTGGTCGCCGCCGCCGGCGCTGAGATTGGCATCGAGATCACGACCAATTTCCCCGAGTGGTCGGTCTACCAGACCGTGGTCACCAAGTCCGACGCCCCGCTGCCCGAAGGCTATGACATCTTCATGATGTGGAGCGACGGCGCTGGCCCGACGCAGCCGTGGGGCCGTGTCCGCAAGTTGATGAGCTCCGAATTCATCGGCATGCCCAGCAACTGGAACGGCAACTGGGGTATGTACTCCAACCCCGAAGCTGACGCCCTGATTCAGTCCATTCCGGCCGAAACGGACCCGGACGCGCTGAAGGAGATNTACACGGAACTGGTCCGGATTTACCTGACAGATGTCCCGTCCTTCACGCTCATGTATCGCCCGCAATCGNTCCACACCGTGAACGAAAGCGTTTGGACCAACTTCCCGCACGAGGGAGACGGAACGAACCCGCCCGTGCCGCCGCTCAACCTGACCGATGGTTGGAGCATCGCGGGGCTCTATAANCTGGAGCTTGTTAATCCGTAAAATCGGTATGTGACGCAAACAGCCATGCCCCGTCNGTGGGGCATGGCTGTTTTTATAAATGGGCTGCAGTCAATTTCATTCCTGGGGATCATCTACCTNGAACCTCAGTTTTNCATCGAGCCAATTGACTGTTAACAGATCGAGTATATCCCCAATTCGGGGGGAGGAGGTGCGAGGTTGAAAGGGTATGTCCAATATTTTCGCAATAAACTAGNCTGGTTCNTCATCACCCTGATTGCCGCCTTCATCCTGAATTTCTACCTCCCGCGNCTTATGCCGGGCGACCCTGTGTCCGCTATCGTTGCCCGAATGGCTCAGGGCATGTCAAACACGGCCGGCGTGCAGGCGATCTATGAGCAGTACACAGAACTATTCGGCACCAACTTGCCGATGCACGAGCAGTTNNTTCTCTACGTCAAGAATGTGTTCCGCGGCGATTTCGGCTATTCCTTCAGCCAATATCCCCGAACCGTTGGCGACGTTATCCGCGCNGCCCTGCCGTGGACTATCGCTCTCCAACTGCCGGCCATCCTCGTTGGCTGGTTCATCGGCAATATGCTTGGGGCGCTGGCCGCCTATCGCCGTGGCGGCTTCGACAAGGTTCTCATGCCCGTCGCCCTATTCGGCAGCAGCCTGCCGGCCTTTGGCATGGCCATAATCCTGCTGGTTATCTTCGGCGTCACCCTGAAGTGGCTGCCNACCTCCGGCGGTTACGGATTCGATCTCATTCCCAATCTTAGCCTGAACTTCATGGGGTCAGTGGTCCGCCACTACCAATTGCCATTCTGGTCGATCGTGCTGGTCACCATCGGCGGCCAGGCCATCGGCATGCGGGCCATGTCCATCTATGAGTTGAACGCCGATTACGTAAAATATAGCCGCTTCATGGGCATCAAGGACGGCAAGATCGTCCGCTACGTCTTCCGCAACGCCATGCTGCCGCAAATCACCGGCCTGGCGCTCGCCGTCGGCACCATGGTTAGCGGCGCGCTGGTAGCCGAAGTCGTATTCAGCTATCCCGGCCTCGGCACAACAATCCTTCGGGCCGCACTTGGCCAGGATTACCCGCTCATCTCGGCCACAACGCTGATCATCACATTCATGGTACTAATCGCCAACTTTACCCTCGAGATGGTCTATGGCTTTCTNGATCCGCGCATCAAGGCAGCCCAGGCCGACTAAGGGGGAAACACCGGTATGAAACACCTCATTAAACAAGCCTTTCAATCCGGCAAGTTTGTTACCGGCTTCATCATCTTCATGTCAATATGGCTGTTCGTCATNATNTATCCCCTGGTCGTCCGCCAACCGCCCCTGGACATCATCGGCCAAGGAACCTTTTTCCCGCCGGGGATATATGTGAATGTCTATGACAGCATGAATGCGCCCCGCTATATCCTGCGATTGGATGACGCCGCGGAGAAACGTATCGCCAGCCGACTGAACGACAACGACCGCGAAGCCATCAAGAAGTGGCTCGTGGGGGCGGGCATTCCCGAAGATTCCATTGACACCACCGACACGGAGAGTCTTCTGGATCTTTGGAACAACAACTACGATCCCGCCACCCGCATCCAGGGCATGACCAACGCCNACCGGAATTACTACATCCGGCTCAACAATGCGCTCGACGGATTGTTGTCTACCGAGGGCGTGACCATCGCCGCCAACAACGACGAAACCGGCGCGTTGGAAGCGAGCGGCGAAGTGTCGCAAACAGACTACGTGAATGTCGGCGAAGTTGCCAATGTGCGCCTGCTGCTTCTGGGAACCGACAACTTCGGCCGCGATATCCTCACGGAACTGGTGATAGCCACCCGCGTGTCGCTGCGCATCGGTTTCGTTGCCGGGTTGCTCGCCACATTCATCGGCCTCGCGCTCGGACTGCTTTCGGGCTACATTGGGGGCATCGTCGACGACGGCATCACCTTCATCACCAACCTCTTCATCGTCATTCCGAGTTTCATCCTCTTGATCCTGATTTCTTTCAGCATCGGCCAGGAACAGCGGGGAGCATTTACCATCGCCGTCGTCATTGGGTTGACCTCCTGGGTATGGACGGCCAGGGCGGTGCGGTCGCAGGTGATCTCGCTACGCAATCGCGATCACGTGAACCTGTCAAAGCTATCGGGCCATTCCACCCTGCGCATCATCCTCCTCTCAATTCTGCCCTATATCGCCTCCTACGTGGTTATGGCCATGATTTTACAAATCTCGTCGGCTATTCTGGCCGAGGCAGGGCTATCGATCCTCGGATTGGGGCCACGGACGACCGAAGTGCCGACCCTGGGGCTGATGCTGAACTGGGCGATGATCTATCAGGCCCATATCCTGGGCAAGTGGTGGGCCATTTTCCCGCCCATTCTCGTGATCGCCCTCATCGCCTTCTCGATGGTTCTAATGAACACGGGACTCGATCAGGTCTTCAATCCAGCTCTGAGGGAGTAGGTAAGCACTATGGAAAATGTCATCCTGGACGTAAAGGACCTGTCAACCAAATACATCACCCGTTATAAAGAGGATGTCTATGCCGTCGACCGCGTGTCGCTAAGAGTCGCCGAGGGCAAATCGTTNGGTATCGCCGGTGAATCGGGCTGCGGCAAATCGACACTGGCCCTCAGCCTGATGGGTTATTACTTTCCACCCTTATACTACACTGGCGGTGATATCCACATCGACGGCCGAAACATCACCGACATGAAGCCGGATGAAGTGCGTAAATTGATTTTGGGCAACGAGATCGCCTACATCCCTCAGGCGGCCATGAACGCGCTCAACCCCACGCGGAAGATCATCCGGTTTATCGAAGACGTGGTGCTGGCCCACAAGCCATATACCACCAAAAAAGAGATCTATGAGATGGCCGCCGGGTTNTTCACTGCGCTGGGGCTGCCCGTTGAAGTGCTGGAGAAGTACCCCGTCGAATTGTCCGGCGGTATGAAGCAGCGGACGGTGATCGCCATCTCGGTTATCCTCTCGCCGCAAATCCTCATCGCTGATGAACCTTCGTCCGCGCTCGATGTTACATCGCAAAAGATGGTCATCAAGATGCTGCGCAGCCTGATGGACGGCGGTTTTATCAAATCGATGATCTTCATTACCCACGAATTGCCGCTGCTCTACAACGTGACCGATGACATCATGGTCATGTATGCCGGGCAGATCGTGGAAAAGGCCAGCGCCGAAGAGGCCGTCTTNACTCCCCTCCATCCGTACTCGCAGGGTCTGATGGGGTCAATTATGGTGCCAGAAAAAGGGCTGCGCGAGATTAAGCTGGCGGCAATCCCAGGGGTGCCCCCCAACCTGAAGAATCCACCGGCAGGTTGCCGGTTCGCCGAACGCTGTAAATATGTGATGCCAGAGTGCAAGGTCAATAACATCCCGCTTCGCGATGCCGGCGGCGGCCGCGAATATCGGTGTATCCTGTCGAAGGAAGAGCTAATGGCAGCAAACACCAAGGAGACACGTAACCGACATGAGCGATGAAAAGAAGCCTTGCCTGAGTGGGAGAGGATTGACCAAGGTTTTTGGATTGGGCCGGACAAAAACAACCGCCGTCGATAACGTGGATTTCGACTTCTATGAAGGCGAAATAGTTTCGATCGTCGGCGAATCGGGCAGCGGCAAGACGACCCTGGCCAAGATGCTCCTGGGGCTGCTCAACCAGACGGCCGGCGATATCTACATCTACGGCCAAAAGCGTGACATCAGCTCCCACAAGAAAAAAAAGGAATACTGGAAAAACATCCAGGCCATTTTTCAGGACCCATTCTCCTCCTACAACATCTTCAGCAAGATCGACTCTGTGCTGCTCGATTGCATCCGCATGCGTGGCGGCGGCCGATTGCCGCACGAGCAAAAAGTGGAACTGATGCGAGAGGCGTGCAGCTTTGTCNACCTGAAATACGAGGAAATGACCAACAAGTACCCGTTCGAATTATCCGGCGGGCAGCAACAACGCCTCATGATCGCCCGAATCTTCTTGCTGAAGCCGAAGATTCTTCTGGCCGATGAGCCAACATCGATGATCGACGCCTGCTCCCGCTCGATGATTCTGGACTCACTGCTGGATCTGCGGAACGAGATCGGCATGACGCCTATTTTCATCACCCACGATATTGGTCTGGCATTCTATGTGTCCGATTCTGTCTACATCATGGAACGGGGCAGGTTCGTTGAACGCGGCACAGCCGATGAAGTGGTTCTGGAACCGAAAGAGCCTTATACCAAGCGCCTGATCAGTGATGTGCCCAAAATCCGCGAGGAGTGGGATCTGTCAACGGTGTAGATGCTGGGCGAACGAAGTAATCATCGCGAGATAGCAACTGTAAGANATTGACATAACGATAATGAGAATATCAAGTNNNTCCAAGACGATTACNCGTCTTGGGCCGATTCTGCTGGCCTATGCAGCCTTCATCGCGCTGGGCATGCCCGACGGTTTGCTGGGCATTGCCTGGCCCTCCATGCGCGCCTCATTCTCCGTGCCGCTCGACGCGCTGGGCATGCTGCTGATCGGCAGCGTGTCCGGCTACATGATCTCCAGCTTCATGAGCGGCGCGCTGGTGGCGCGGTTTGGCGTGGGCAAGTTGCTGGCCGTCAGTTGTTTTTTGACAGGCGCGGCGCTNTTCGGCTACACCATCGTTCCGATGTGGTGGATGATGGTTCTGCTGGGGGTGATGGCCGGGCTGGGAGCAGGCGCCATCGACGCCGGCCTGAACACCTACGCCGCCGCCCACTTCGGCGAAGGCCTGGTCCAATGGCTGCATGCCAGCTACGGCATCGGCATTACGATGGGACCAATCATCATGACGATGAGCCTGACCACCTTCGACTCGTGGCAGGTGGGATATCGCATCGTGGGCGCGTTCCAGTGGGCGATGGCCCTGGCCTTCGTGATCACTCTTTCCTGGTGGAGCGACAGCAAAGATGTCGGCGGTGAAAAACGCCTTACAGATTACAAAACCCCGATGGCCGAGACGATGCGCCGGCCGCGAGTCTGGCTAAGCGTTATGCTGTTCTTCCTCTATGTCGGCGCTGAGGTTTCACTGGGGACGTGGGCATTTACCCTCCTGACTGAATCCCGCGGGGTGGAGACGACTCTGGCCGGCTTTTGGACCGGCAGCTATTGGGCCACCTTCACGCTCGGCCGTATTCTGGCAGGCCTCTATGCCAGACGTCTGGGGGTCAACACCCTTGTCCAGGGCGGTCTTCTCTTTGCCCTCCTGGGCGCGATTCTGCTGTGGTGGAACCCGTTCGAGCTGGCCAATCTGCTGGCGGTCGCGTTGGTGGGCCTGGCCATTGCACCCATCTTCCCGGCCATGATCTCCGGCACCAGCCAACGCGTGGGGGCGAAATTCGCCGCCAATACTATCNGCATGCAGATGGCGGCCACGGGCCTGGGCGGGGCAATCATCCCNAGCATCGTCGGCGTGCTGGCNCGGCGCTTCTCGCTGGAGGTCATCCCGTTCATCCTGGCCTTGCTGTTCTCACTCATGCTTGGTTTATATCGCCTGGCCATCACCGCCAGAGGGCAAAGGGAACTTTCGAATGCGCGCTGAAGGTCACGCGAACCGCTTGCTGGGCTACCCGGCCGACGCGCGGCTGCTCATTATCAATGCCGATGATTTCGGCCTGTGCCATTCGGTGAACGCGGCCGTCATGCGCGCCTTCCCGGCGGGCATTCTCCGCTCAGCGACCCTGATGGTTCCCTGCCCCTGGGCTTTGCAGGCCATGCGCTTTCTGGCCACTCATCCCGAAATCCCCTTCGGCGTGCATCTGACCGCCATCTCCGAGTGGGCTGATTACCGCTGGGGGCCGGTGACGCCCAGCGAGAAAGTGCCGTCTCTGATTCGCGAGGATGGCTCCTTCTATAATTTTGACCAGATGCGCCATTTTCTGGGTCAGGTCGATTTGGGGCAATTGGAGATGGAGTTCCGGGCACAGATCGAAACGGTGCTTGCGTTCGGGCTGCGGCCGACCCACCTCGATTGGCACTGCTTGCGGCTCGAGGGCTGGGATACTGTTTCCGATGTGATTCTGGGATTGGCAGTGGAATATGGTCTGGCACTGCGAGCGGTCGTCCCATCCCAAATCGCGCGGGTGCAAGGACTTGGCCTTCCGACCAACGATAGCGGCTTCCTGGATAGCTACCAACTCGACTTGGCCGGAAAGAAGGGCCATTACATTGAACTCCTGCGCCGGTTGCCGCCGGGCTTGNGTGAGTGGGCTGTCCATCCCGGCTTCAATTTTCCCGAATTGCTGGCGATAGAAACGGAAGGTCATCACATGCGCGAATCAGATTTTGACTTTTTGGTTTCTCAGCAAGCCAAAGACGTGATCGAAGAAGAAGGGATCATCCTTCTGGATTATCGCCCCCTGCAAGCAGTCTGGAGAGAGGCGACGAGACGAGAGGTAACAGTTAGATGATGACGCAATCACTGGCAGGCGAGTGGCAGTTTCGCCAGGCCGGCACGAGCGACTGGCTTCCCGCAACCGTTCCCGGTGGCGTACACACCGATTTGCTTAATCAGGATTGCATCCCCGACCCGTTTGCCGGCGACAATGAAAAACGGGTCCAATGGGTGGCCGAAGCGGATTGGGAATACCGTCGCCGGTTCGTCGTGGATCTCGATCTAGCTGCTGAATCCCATGTCTGGCTNGTATGCGACGGGCTGGATACGTTGACGACTGTCACCCTGAACGGCCACCCGCTGGGGCAAACCGACAACATGTTTCGCCAGTACAGGTGGGATGTCAAGGAGCTGTTGCGGCCGGGGGACAATGACCTGTCGATCATCTTCGCCTCGGCGGTGGAACACATCACCGCCAAACAGGCGATCCGGCNGCTGCCCGGCGTCTCGCAAGCCATCCCCGGCGGCCCTCACCTCCGCAAAGCCCCTTGCCAGTTCGGCTGGGATTGGGGCCCCCAACTACCGCCCGTCGGCATCTGGAAGGACATCCGCCTAGAGGGGGCCGACGTCGCCCGCCTGACGGACGTTCACCTGCGTCAGAGCCATCGCGATGGGGGGGTGATCGTGACGGCCGCTTTGTCATTTGAATCCTGGGCGCAAGGACCGATTACCGCCCGCCTTCATCTCATCGCGCCGGACGGCTGGGAGCAGGCCAAGGAACTCCCTCTCGTCGCCAACGAGCCGGCCACTATCGAACTGGCGATTGACCAGCCCCGCCTGTGGTGGCCCAACGGGTATGGCGACCAGCCACTATACCNGGCTATCGTCAGCCTGAACCAGGGCGACCGGGAAGTGGACCGGCGCAGCTATCAGATGGGTCTGCGGACCATAGAACTGCGCCAGGATAGGGATAAATGGGGTCGTTCATTCGAGTTCCTCGTCAACGGTGTTCCCATCTTTGCCAAGGGATCGAACTGGATCCCGGCCGATTCTTTCCCCACGCGCATTACCGCGGAGTCGCTTGAAGCCCTGATTCGCGCGGCGGCCGACACCCATCAAAACATGCTCCGCGTCTGGGGCGGCGGGTTCTATGAGGATGAGCGCTTCTATGACCTGTGCGATCGCTACGGCATCCTGGTGTGGCAGGATTTCATCTTCTCATGCAGCATATACCCGCTAGATGACACCGCCTTTCTCGACAATCTGCGCGTCGAGATCAGCCAAAACGTCCGCCGCCTGCGCCATCGGGCCAGCCTGGCGCTGTGGTGCGGAAACAATGAGATGGAGTGGGGCTGGGTCGATTGGGGCTGGAACCGTTCGGATTTGGCCGAATTGAAAGCGGCCTACGAGCAGTTCTTCCATCACACGCTGCCGGAGTGGTGCGCGGCTGAGGATGCCGACACGCCCTACTGGCCCAGCTCGCCATCCTCCGACACGCCGTTCAAGGCCCCCAACGGCCAGCAACAAGGGGACGCCCACTATTGGGACGTCTGGCACGGCCGCCAACCATTCACCGCTTATCGCTACCAGTACCCGCGATTCATGAGCGAGTTCGGCTTCCAGGCTCTGCCCCCGCTGGCGACCATCAGTACCTATGCGGACGAAGATGACTGGAACATGACTTCCTACATCATGGAACAGCACCAGAAGAACGACAGCGGCAACAGCCTGATGGTGGGCCAAATGCTGGACACCTTCCGGCTGCCGCGTGATTTTCCGTCGCTTGTCTACTTGAGCATGGTCCTTCAGGCTGAGGGGATTCGCTACGGCGTGGAGCATTGGCGGCGGCATCGCGACCGGGTGGCCGGTACGCTGTACTGGCAGTTAAACGATTGCTGGCCGGTGGCTTCCTGGTCTAGCCTTGATTATTTCGGCCGCTGGAAGGCGTTGCACTACGCGGCCCGCCGCTTCTACGCGCCCGTGTTACTCTCCATCGAAGATACGCCACCGCGACAAACCGTGTACGTCACGAACGACGGCCGCGACCCGTGGGAGGGCAGCCTGCGCTGGTCTCTGGAAACATTGGATAGTACCGTGTTGGCGGGCGGGGAACTGCCAGTGCGCGTCGAGCCATTGACCGCGGCTCTCATTGCGCCATTCGATTTCGCCGCGCAAGTGAACGATGACAACCGCCGAAACCTGGTTTTCATCGCCGAACTATGGCAAGAGGAAGGCCGAATGGCTAGTCAAACGGCTTTCTTTGTGCCTACAAAACATCTGACCCTCGCTGATCCCCAGATTACTGCGNACTGCTACCGGGCTGGCGACCATTTGTGCGTGGAATTGGAAAGCCGGTCGCTGGGGCGGCTGGTCGAACTCTCGTTAGAGGGCATTGACGTGGTATTCAGCGATAACTATTTCGACTTACCCGCCGGCCGCCCTGTCAGCCTGAGCTGTCCGCTGCCGCCGAACACGGATGGAACTGCAATTGAACCATCATTGCGAGTTCGCACTNTTTATGATTCGTTTGAACATCGCCAAGGCGCAAAAGAGAAGCAGGTAATGCAGCGCCAGGGTATTCCAGGCCTTTCCGGAACATGAGGCCCGCTTGAGCTATGTGGAATCGCTTCAGTTGGTAACTGATAAAAGGAGTCTGTCATGATTGACATTCAATCTCTCGTAAACCAGATGACATTGGAAGAAAAAGCCGCGTTGTGTACCGGAGCTACCGCCTGGACGACNACGGCGATCAAGCATCTTGGCCTGCCGGAACTGTTTGTGGCCGACGGACCGCACGGCATTCGGCGCGTGGCTGACGTGACCTCTATGGTCATGCAAAGCCTGCCGGCAACCTGCTTCCCGACCGCATCTGCCACCGCCTCAAGCTGGGACGTCGACCTGCTACGCGAGATGGGGCAGGCGCTGGCAGAAGAAGCAATCTCGCTCGGAGTGGACGTTATCCTCGGCCCCGGCGTGAACATGAAACGCAGCCCCCTCTGCGGCCGAAACTTCGAATACTTCTCCGAAGACCCCTACCTGGCCGGGGCGATGGCCTGCGGCCTCATTGAGGGAATCCAGAGCGAGGGCGTCGGCACCTCGCTAAAGCACTTCGCGGCGAACAACCAGGAATTTGAGCGATTTTCGATCAGCGCCGAAGTGGATGAGCGTACGCTGCGCGAGATCTATTTCCCGGCGTTCGAGATGGCCGTCACCCAAGCCAAGCCGTGGACGGTCATGTGCTCCTACAACAGGATCAACGGCACCCACGCCTCACAAANCGCCTGGCTATTGACCGACGTCCTCAAGAAGGAATGGGGGTTCGAGGGCTTCGTCGTTTCTGACTGGGGAGCGGTCCGGGACAGGGTAGCGGCTTTGAAGGCTGGACTGGACCTGGAAATGCCAGGCCCCAAGCAAACGCGCGTCAACGCCGTCATCGAGGCTGTTCGCGACGGCGAACTCGCCGAAGCCGCGCTGGATGAAGCAGTCCGACGCATCCTGACNATCGTTTGCCGGGCGGCCCAGACACCCAAAGGAAAGCCATTCGACGCCGCAACACACCATGAGCTGGCCCGGAAAATAGCCGCCAATTCAATGGTATTGCTCAAGAACAACGGCGTACTACCCCTNAAGGCCCCCCAGCACGTCGCGGTCATCGGCCGCGCCGCGAAAGAGGCCTATTTCCAGGGGGGCGGCAGCTCCCACATCAACCCCACCCGCGTTGATGAGCCGTTCGAGGAATTGCAAAAGGCGGCTCCAAATGCAAGGCTAACCTACGCGGAAGGTTATCCGAAGGACGACCACATCGATCACACGCTGATCGATGAAGCTGTGGCCGTCGCGAAGCAGGCTGATGTGGCCTTGCTCTATGTTGCCTTGCCGCCGCATAAGGAATCCGAGAGTTACGATCGACTAGACCTGGATCTATCCGCCCATCAGGTNGCCNTGATTCAGGCCGTAGCGGCCGCGCAACCCAACACAGTGGTGATCCTCAACAATGGTGCGCCGGTCGTCATGGGCGAGTGGATAGGAGACGTCGCCGCCGTGCTGGAGGCGTGGATGATGGGCCAGGCTGGCGGCGGCGGCATCGCAGACATCTTGTTCGGGCGCGTTAATCCTTCCGGCAAGCTGGCCGAGACGTACCCCCAACGGCTGGTTGATACCCCGGCGCATCTCAACTTCCCCGGTGAGAATGGTAAAGTGCGTTATGGAGAAGGGTTATATATCGGCTACCGGTATTACGAGGCCAAGGACATCCCCGTCCTTTTCCCCTTCGGACACGGGCTGAGCTATACCACTTTTGGCTACAGCAATATGCGCGTCTCGGCCGGCACATTCAAGGATGCCGAGGGACTGACGGTCGCGGTGGATATCACCAATACCGGCCAGGTGGCTGGTCAGGAAATCGTGCAAATTTACGTCCACGATCACGTCGCGCGGTTGCCCCGCCCCCTTAAGGAACTGAAGGGGTTTAAAAAGGTATCCTTGCAGCCGGGCGAGACCCAGACCGTCTCCTGCTTCCTCGATTCACGCGCCTTTGCATACTACGATCCGGCATACCAGATGTGGATCACCGAGGATGGGCAGTTCGACATCCTGATAGGCGCTTCTTCGGCCGACATTCGCTGTCGCCAAACAGTAACTTTGAAATCGACGTTGCAATTGCCGACCATCTTGCACGATGAATCGACAATTCGAGCCTGGCTGGACGACCCGATAGGCAGGCCAATCCTGGAACCCATCTTCCATGAGATGGTCAAAGATGGCGGCCCTTTCAANGCGGGAGAGACTGAAGAAGTGCCAATGGANATGNTGAACTTCTTCCTGGATCTTCCCCTCCGCGCCTTCTTGCACTTCCAGGAGCAATCTCTNACCCAGCCACCCGATAACATCGCCAAGATGCTATTGGAGCAGGTAAACGGNGCGCACATATAGCCTAGCCACGCCGGACNTTTCAAGAAGGCGCATGGGCGCGCCCGGTCAACGTGAACCAATTGTTCAGTTTTGCCGGCGCCGGCGTGGCCGCGAGGGACGCGCCACATATTGTCCATGCGCCTTCTTGAGAGGTTAATCCTGGCCCCCCTGTGGTTCGCCGTGGAGATGGTTGAGGAGAGATCTCCATTAAATCCGACTGGTAAGCCGCCCCGCCCGGTGTTATTATCCTCCCTCTGAATGGCGGGGGAGTCGCGGCGTTGTGGTTGCGCCTCCCATGAACGTCAATTGCAATACTCCCTCGCGGCTTAACCAGGCCCGGTTTACCGGCGGGGTTTGGGCGTGAATGGACGACAAACCGGAAGATAATCTATGACGCATCGCGTACTACCCAACGGCGGGATCACCAGCCCGCTAGGCTTCTCGGCCGCGGCCGTGGCCGCCGGCATCAAACAATCCGGCCGTCCTGACCTGGTGCTGGTCGTGTCAGATCGGGATTGCGCCGCCGCGGGCGTGTTCACGCGCAATCGCGTGGCCGCCGCGCCGGTGATTATCGACCGCGAGACGCTGGCGGCGGACGCCACGGGCATGCGCGGCGTGGTTATCAACGCCGGCAATGCCAACGCCTGCACGGGTGAGCCGGGAGTGGCCGACGCGCGGGAGATGCAGCGCCTGGCGGCCGATATGATCGGCGCGCGGCCGGGGCAATTCCTCGTCATGTCAACCGGCGTGATTGGCGTTCCCTTGCCGATGGCTCGCGTGCAGGCAGGGATCGCCACCGCCGCGCCGCTCCTGTCCCCCCACAACGGCCGCGCGGCCGCGGAAGCGATAATGACCACCGACACGTATCCGAAATCGCTGGCCGTTGAGGTCGATCTGCCCGACGGNCGGGTGACCGTGGGCGGCATGGCCAAAGGCGCGGGGATGATCCACCCCGATATGGCGACGCTGCTGGGCGTGATCGCCACCGACGCCGCCGTGCCCACCGCCGTTCTGGCAGAGTTGCTGCATGACGCCGTGGCCGGGAGCTTTAACGCCATCACTGTCGATGGCGACACCAGCACCAACGACACGATCCTGCTCTTGGCCAATGGGGCCAGCGGCGTGGCCGTCAGCGATGCCACGAGCCAGGCGTTCTTCGCCGCCGCGCTGAATGAGTTGTGCCACGCTTTGGCGATGATGGTCGTGAAGGACGGCGAAGGGGCGACCCGAGTTGTGACCGTGTGCGTCACCGGCGCGGCGTCAGTTAGCGACGCGCGACAGGTCGCCGATACAATCGCCACCTCGCCCCTGGTGAAGACCGCCTTCGCCGGCGGCGATCCGAACTGGGGAAGGATCATGATGGCGACCGGTCGCAGCGGCGTGGAGTTGGCTCAAGAGCAATTGGGATTGTGGATCAATGCTCCCGGCGCAGAGCCGCTGGAAATCGTGCGCCACGGCACGCCGACAGCATATCGCGAGAGCGATGCCGCGGCCATCTTCGCCCTGCCCGAGTTCACCGTCCGCGTCGATCTGGGGCGCGGCGCGGAAGAGACCACGATCTGGACGACAGACCTGACGCACGATTACGTGACGATCAATGCCGATTACCGGACATGATACTAAACACGGTCGCCTACTAGAACCGACAGAGGATTAATGTGAGCAAGCTATGGGGCGGCCGGTTCACCGGCCAAACGAACTCGCTCGTCCATCGCTTCAACGCCAGCATCAATTTCGACGCGCGGCTCTATGATGAGGATATCANCGGCTCTATTGCCTGGGCCGAAGCGCTAGCCCGAGCCGACCTTCTTAACGCGGACGAACTGGCCGAGCTAGTCGCTGGTTTGGAGAGCGTCCGCCGCGAGTTCGAAGATGGCTCATTCGTCATCCAGCCCGACGACGAGGATATCCACTCGGCCGTCGAGCGCCGCCTTACGGAGCTTGTAGGAGCCACCGGCGGCAAGCTTCACACCGGTCGCAGCCGGAACGACCAGGTAGCCACCGACTTTCGACTGTGGATCATGCGCGCCTGCCAGCGGCTCGATACCCACTTGGCCGACCTGCAAGCCAGCCTGATCGACAGCGCCGCGGCCGCGCTGGACCAGCCGATGCCGGGCTACACTCACCTGCAACACGCCCAGCCAATCACGTGGGGCCACTGGGTTCTCTCCCACTTCTGGCCCCTGCTGCGCGATCGCGAGCGCCTGGCCGCCACGCGCGAGGCCGCGGCCGTGCTCCCATTGGGCGCGGGGGCGCTGGCCGGCACGGCGTTTCCGATCGACCGGGAATTCCTGGCGCAGCGTCTGGGCTTTCGGACGATCACTCCCAATAGTCTGGACGCGGTGAGCAATCGCGACTTCGCGGCCGAGTTTCTCTTCGCCGCCGCGCTGGCCGGCGTGCATCTCAGTCGGCTTTCAGAGCAACTCATCCTGTTCTGCAGCGCCGAATTTGGCTTTATCAGCCTGTCCGATGCGTACAGCACCGGCTCTAGCATCATGCCGCAGAAAAAGAACCCCGACACGCTGGAACTCACCCGCGGCAAGAGCGGCCGGCTCATCGGGCACCTGGCGGGGTTTCTGGCGACGCTCAAGGGTCTGCCGTCAAGCTACGACAAGGACCTTCAGGAAGACAAGGAACCTGTCTTCGACGCGNTCGACACGCTTGATATGGCCGTGCCGGTCATGGCCGGATTGATTCGGACAATGGAATTGCGGCCGCAACGGATGGCCGCTCAACTCGAAGCGGGTCTACTGGCTACGGAGCTAGCCGATTACCTCGTTCGGCGCGGCGTGCCGTTCCGCGAGGCGCACCACGCCATTGGGCAGGCCGTCAGGCTGGCCGAGTCCCGAGGAGAAGCGCTGATCGATCTCTCGAACGCCGATCTCCACGCGATCTCGCCCCACTTTGGCGAAGACGCCGCGGCAGTGTTGAGCGTGCCCGCCGCCCTGGCTGCGCGCACCGTTCCTGGCGGAACAGCGTCCAGCGCGCTGGCCGAACAGCTACGATTGGCGCGAGAGACGCACGCCGGGTTTAGCCAATCCAGAAACCGATAGCCACCAGCAGCACCGCCAGAAGGCCGAATCCGGTCTCCAGAAAGCCCAGCGCTTTCACCGACGAGCGCCAGCGATAGGCTGATAGTCCCCACACGGCTCTCCCCAGCAGGATGACCGCGGCGAGAGCGGCCGTCATCGGCAGCCAGCCCGGCGCAACCAGCAAAGCCACGAGCGCAACAGCCACGACGTGGGCCACAATAGTTCCCCACGGAGAGAAGGGCTTGCCTTTGTCNAGGCGCAGGCGGGCGCGCACAAAGATGACGGCGGGTACGGCGCGCGCGCTCATGAAGCCCCACAGCGCGAAAGAGNCGATCCAGGAGTAGCCGCCGGCCAGCGCGACAGACATGACGAGCGCGGCAAACGCGACCGGNGCCGTCAGTTCGGCCTGCCAATGGCGGCCCGGCCGCTGGTCGTAAATCATGAAGATGAGCAGGAGCGGCGCGGCGAGCAGGAACGGCACGAAGGGTTGCCAACCACCCAGGGCGAAGGCGGCGATTGTTGCCGCCAGGGCCACGGCGCCGTAGATGACCGTGTAGCGGCGGGCCAGCGCGGTTCGCTCGTAGAATCGCCCCCGGCGGTAGTCAGTCCAGAACACCTTGAATGGCCGGTTGAACAGAAAGATGAAAAACGCGGCAACGACCAGAGCCAGNCCGGCCCATGTCGGCGCGATCAACAATCCGAGAACGATAGGTTCGGATACCAGGCTCCAACTGCCGTGTTCGGCCGGCAGCGCGACGCTCTTGAATGACACGGANCGCCCGGCGCTCTTTTCGGCAATGCCAGGCTCTTTTANAGGTGAAGATTGATTCATTTCGCAACGGGTTCGACAGATANATCAATNGGGACAGGCACCGAATAGCTCTTCGGTAGTCGGGCAACAAATGGGCAGCCGTCTTTGGAGATGGACGAGCCGCACGAGCACCGCCCCGGCCCCATCAGGCCTCCAGCGCACGCCATCGCCGCGCCATTATCCACCATCAACTTGCCGCGGCGCGACCAATGCTCCAACATCCCATCCAGTGCGCGCGGGTCGAGTTTAAATCTAAGGCTCAATTCGTTCAGCGTGATGGGCCCTTCCGCCGATTCGACTGCTTGCAAAACTTCGCGCAACATTAGACACCTCCCACCCAGACCGCCAGACGAAAGACCACGAAAGCAACCAGCCAGGCGATGAACAACTGTCCGACGAGGCTGAGCCACATCCACCGCGCGCCCAACTCGTGCCGCATAGCGGCGATAGTGGCCATGCAGGGCGTGTAGAGCAGCACGAAAGCCATGAACGCCAGTCCGGCGGCGGCGGCATGCCCGCCGCTGGAAGCCGTAAAGCCAGCCTGAATCGCCGCGCCCAGCCCCCCGGCCGGCTCAACTTCGGCCGCGGACAGGTCAATGCCTACCAATCCGGGAATGGCCCGGATGGTGTCTAGTATCGCCCCGAAGAAGGAGGCGACAATCTCCCTCAAGTCCTGGAGGACCGTGCCGCCTGCCGTATCGGCCGGCGCGCTGTCCGTGCCGTAGGTCTGCGCCAGCGTGCTGACGACGACCTCTTTGGCCACCAGTCCGCTGATGAGCGCGCCGCCCGACTCCCACGTGCCGAACCCCAGCGGCCTCAGCGCCGGTACCATCGCGTGCGAAACACGGCCGAAGACGCTGTCGGCCATGGGCACGTTGGCAAACGACCCGCCTCCGTGTGTCGGAATCGCCGTCATGAACCAGATGGCGATCGTCGTGACGAGGATGAGCGATGCCGCATGCTGCAAAAACGCGCGGGTTCTCAGCCACATCTGGAAGCCGATGCTGCGCGCCGTCGGCAACCGGTAGGGCGGCAACTCCATCACCAGGCCCGACGCCCCGGCCGAGGGCAGCAAGGAACGCTGCAAGACCAAGCCGACGCCGATAGCGATGGCGATACCGAGCAAATAAAGCCCCAGAATCACCACGCTGGAATAGCGCGGGAAGAATATCGCCGCGAAGAGCACGTAGACCGGCAGGCGCGCCCCACAACTCATAAACGGCACCAACAAGCCGGTCAGGATGCGGTCGCGTTCGTTTGTCAGCGTACGCGTGGCATAGATAGCCGGAACGGAACAGCCAAAGCCAACCATCAATGGCAAGAAGCTGCGGCCGTGGAGGCCGATGCGGTTCATCAGGCGATCCATGACGAACGCGCCACGGGCCATGTAGCCGGAATCCTCCAGCACAGCTAGCGCGAAGTAGAGAGAAAGCAGCACCGGAACAAAGGCCAGCACACCGCCGACACCGGCCACANCCCCATCGAGAAGGAGAGAGGCCATCCAGGTACCTTCAAGGCTTATGACGCCGAGGAGCGCCACAATCCAACGACTGACGGGCCCTCTGAGAACGCCGTCGATCCAGTCGACCCACGGCGCGGACAGATCAGTGGTAATTTTGAACACAAACCACATCGCCAGCATAAAGATAGGCATACCCAGCCGGCGGTCGGTGATGACCCGGTCGATGCGATCGGAAAACGAGAGGGAATGCCCCGAATCGGCGCGCAGGACTCGCTCTGTGAGGTCGTGAATCCAACGATAGCGTCGATCAGCCANGACCAGATCGACATCTTCGCCCAGCGTTTCTGCCAGCGCTGCACGCTGTATAGCGGCGGCCGAAGCCAACTCTNGNCCCCCGGGCAGAGCCGCCAGACGGGCTGCAACATCGGCGTCGTCCTCTAACAAGCGCACTGCCAGCCAGCGGGGGGAATATCGCTCGCCGACGGCCGCATAGANGTCGCCGGCCGCCAGCAGGTCGGCGATGGCCCGCTCGATATCCTCGCCATAATCCAGCGAGCAAGCCGTTGTCGGCGTGGTCGAGACCCGCCCGGCCGCGGCCACTATNTCTTCCANGCCTTGCTCTCGTCGAGCGATGGAGGCGACCACGGGCACGCCCAGGGCGCGGGTCAATTCGGGGATGTCGATCCGCAAACCCTGCTTCTCGGCGACGTCCATCATGTTCAGCACCACCACAGTGGGCAATTCAAGATCCAGCAGTTGGACGATCAGATAGAGATTGCGCTCCAGGTTGGTGGCGTCGGCCACAGCAATGACGACGTCGGGCCGTTCGTCCAGCAGGTAATCACGCGCGACGGTCTCTTCCAGGGTGTAGGCGCTCAGACTATACGTACCCGGCAGGTCGGTAATGGCCATCCGGCGGCCGTGCCGTACAAGATCGCCCGTCTTCTTCTCCNCTGTTTTACCGGGCCAATTGCCGACATGCTGGCGCGAGCCAGTCAGCGCGTTGAAGAGGGTGCTTTTGCCGGCATTGGGATTGCCGGCCAGAGCGACCGACAACACATCAGTTTCGGTAGCTATCACGTGGGAAGTCATTGCTGGATGAGCGGAGGTTTATCGATGCGGGCTGCTCGCAGGTTTCTCACTCCGGCAGTTCGACCCAGACGCGCTCGGCCAGGTCTCGACCCAGCGCGACCCGCGAGCCGCGAACCGACAACAACATCGGCCCACCGGCGTCTTGCACCACGCGGACGTTTGTGCCCGGCGTTAGCCCCAACTCAATGAGGCGATGGATCACACAGCGATCGACCTGAAGACAACGGAGGCAGGCGTCCCGGTCCCGCGGGCAGTCGACCAGAGGCAAAAAGCCGGCGGCCACCAGTTCCGCCACGCGCTCATCTATGGCGGAGGCTTCCGGCGGCGCGGCAAACCGGCGGGCGAGAAGAGCGATTGCAGCAAACGACACGATAGCTAGAGGTATCCAGAGAATGGACGTGCCGGTCATTTATGCTCAACCCTTAATTGCACAAAAACACGGTCCGAAGCCTCTTGCCCCATGTAACGCTCGCCAGAATCGGCCGCCAGAACCATCGGACCGCCGAAAGGAATTATACCGGTCAGGGTAACACGGGCGCCTGTCACCAGGCCCAATTCGGACAAATAGCTGAGCAACTCGTCTGTCTCCGGATGAATGCGGGTGATGACAGCCGTCTCACCGATTTGCATGGCCGACAATGGCAAATCGACCGGATCCACGATGGAGCCGTCCGCTCTCGGTATCGGGTTGCCGTGTGGACAGGTGAGNGGATAGCCAAGAAATTCGTCGAACGCGTCTATCACCTTGCGATCAGACGCGTGCTCCAGNCGGCAAGCATAGGCATGTACCTCGTCCCACGGCAGGCCAAGATGGTCCCTCAGAAAGCACTCCCACAGGCGGTGGCTGCGGATGATCCCGAATGCCTGTTGGTGGCCGCTCTCCGTTAGAAGAATGCCCTTGTAAGGGCGATGGTCAACGAGTCCATGTTCCTGGAGGCGGTGCACCATTTCCGTTGCCGATACGGGCGATACGCCTAGCCGGCCGGCCAGCGCCGAAATCGGCACCGGGCCTTCGCCCACAGCCAGCTCGCTGACCGTCTTCAGGTACATTTCCGCGCTCTCGTTAAATGAATCGTGTTTCATAATTCCGATAGCCTTGCATTATCATCCGCCGACGGGATTTCAGGTTTACCTAATAATACAAGATGAGGGTTACCCGCTTAAGTGACATCTGTCACCTCTTGCGGTGACATTTGTACCTGATCGGCTGGTTACCGGGGGTAAAGATAGAACCGCCCTACCCTTGGTGTTCGATGGCGTCGGGATCACCATCATACACATCAGCCACCGCCAAATGGACGGCATTAAGTAGGGCATTGACGCGGCGCAGCAGGCGCATGTTCGCCTCGGGGCGAATATTGGCCGATTCGGGCAGTTGCAGGGCTGTTTCGATCAGGCTGTCACGAAAGAAGATGGACGCCTCAAGCGTGGCACGCAAGGGTAGCCCCTGGCTCCTGGCGTTTTCGGCATATTGCCGGCCGATGCGCTTGGCCTCTTCCAGGATCGCGGTGCTCGTTTCCTCGCTGGATTCGCTGGATAGATACTGCAAAGTGAGGCCCATGAGCTGCTGCCCCAGCATCCGGTTGCGGTTGCGCGCCTCCTCATCGAAATAGATCAGCCAGCTCTCTTTGCGTCTAGCCATCGCATCCTGACGGGTGTAGGCCAGCGCCTTTGTCGCCCACAGGCCGGTCAGGCTATTGACGTTTCGCAGGGCGCTCCGCTCGCGCGCAAAACGCGCCAGGTCGGTCGCGGCAAAACGACGATGGCCGCCGGGCGTCACCAGCGTGGGAATATCCCCGCTGTTGGCCCACCTTCTTAGCGTGGTGGGATGAACGTTCAGTAACTCGGCCGCCTCGCTCAGCGTCAGCCAAGTCTCGTCGTTAGATAGCTCCATTAATTGAACATCCCCAAGAATCTATGTAAATCTAAGCAATTTCGATTGATTTTACGTAGGATTGGCAGGGTGTCAAACCAAATTAAGGAAGCTGTGACATCTGTCACGCCAAATAGTGACACCTACATGACAGACGGTTGTCTATGGTCTGCCCGTGGGGGACGGGTGAGGGGAAGAAAGCGGAGAGGATCAGGGCACGCGGCGGATGACCTCATCCAGCGATCGCTTGCGATCGCGGTTGGGTATTTCNGCGGGATAGCCGATGAACAACAGACCAACGAGCTCGAACTGCGCCGGATCAAAACCCAGCAACTGGTAGGTTCGGGCATCGCGAATGATTCCCGCGGTGCTCCACTTGACGCCGACTCCTTCAGCCCAGGCGGTCANCTGGATATTTTGAATCGCGCACGCTGTAGCGGCGTAATCTTCGCGCTGCTGAACCTCATCTCCTTCGCGACTATACGCGACGGCTACCACGGTCGGGAACGCGCGGAATTTACGCTCATGCTCATCGCGGACCCGCGCGTAACGNGCCGTGTCCTCGGNCGGCACCTTGGCCGCCTTCCATTCGCCAAACATACCGGCCAATTGGCCCTGTGTCTCAGGGCCAAGGATCACAAAACGCCAGGGCTCGGTCAGGTGGTGGTTAGGCGCCCAGACCGCGGCGGCGAGAATCGATTCAAGAGTAGCCGGCGGGACGGGCTCGTCCCGAAACTTGGCAATTGTCCGTCGTGTGCGAATGGCTTGCGTAACGTCCATAGTATGATGCGGGATTATATCGCCTGACCGCGATGAAAGACAGGGGGNGNGGCGTCGATTGTGAACCCGGCNCGAACTAGGGCCCCTTCNCTGACCTGCACGNNGTGCGGCTGCAAGCTGTGGATCATCGTGCCGTCGGGCATGGCGATCTCGTAAATGTAGGCCATGCCGGTAAACCGCCGCGACACCACCCGCGACTCGCCACGCTCATCGGGCGTGAAGGTCACGTCGTCGGGACGCAGGGCGACCTCGACATCCGTGCCGGTGGCNAGTGTCGCGGTCCGCGAGAGGTGTCCCAGTGAGGTGTTGATCCCCTCGGNTGTAACGTGTCCAGGTAAGAACTGCGTCTGGCCCAGGAACTCGGCCACGAAACGGGTACGCGGGCGATGGAAGATACCTTCCGGCGTATCGATTTGCTCCAATTGACCGCCGCGCATCACGCCCACCTGATCTCCCAGCAGCAAGGCCTCTTCCTGGTCGTGGGTGACGAAGACGGCCGTTGTCCCGCTGCGTTTCAGCAACGAACGCACCTCAGCCCGCATGTCGGCCCGCAAGGCCGCATCCAGATTCGAAAACGGCTCGTCAAGCAAAAGCACCGCCGGCCGGGTCGAAAGCGCTCGCGCCAATGACACGCGTTGCTGCTCGCCGCCTGACAGCTCATGGGGCATCTTTCGCTCTTGGCCGGGCAACCCGACAAACTCCAGCAATTCTGCGATGCGCTCCTGGGCCGTCCGCCCTTTGCCCAGCGCAAAGCCAACGTTCTGCCCCACACTCAGGTGGGGAAAAACGGCATAATCCTGAAACACCATACCGACTCGCCGTCGCTCCGGCGGCAGGTGCCGGTCGTCATCGGCGACGACAAGGCCGTCGATCTCGACCGACCCGCTGTCTAATCGCTCGAATCCGGCGATNAGGCGCAGGGTCGTGGTCTTGCCGCAACCACTAGGCCCGACGAGCACGAGGATATCCCCAGCGATAACCGAAACCGAGACGCTGCGGACGATGGGCGTGTCGCCAAAGCGCTTGACGAGGCCGCGGCAGCGCAAATGAATGTGACCGCGTGGGTCGGATGGCGGATTATTGGCTTCGAACACAGTTACGGCGGGATTAATGCTGCTTCTCATCCCGCAGCATGAAGAGGGCCAGTGGTANGGANGAAAGCAAGATCAGGAGAAGCGTCGGCGCGGCCGCCCGGGCGAAAAACGCTTCGCTGATATTCGTCCACACCTGCACCGCCAGCGTGTTAAAGCCAATGGGGCTGAGGATAAGCGTTGTCGGCAGTTCCTTCATCGCCGTGAGGAACACCATCGCCCCGGCGGCCAGCAGGCCCGGNCGAACCAGCGGCAGCGTGACGCGCCGGAAGACGTGGGACGGCTTTTTGCCCAGCGATCGCCCGGCCTCCTCCAGCTTGGGCGAGACCTGCAGCAAGGAGCTGCGCTCCGACCCGACCGCCTGGGGCAGAAAGAGGACGACGTAGGCAATGAGCAGCATCGGCAAGGTCTGGTAGAGGGGGCGCGCGAAGTTGACGCCGATGAAAACAAACGCCAGCGCGATAACGATGCCCGGCAGCGCCGCGCCGGCATAGGTCAAGCGCTCCAGCCAGAGCGACAACGGGCCGGGCTTGCGCACCGCCAGGACCGTGACCGGCAGCGCGAGNAGGATCGTCAGCACCGCCGCGCCGAGGGCGACGCTCAGCGAGTTCCACGCCGGCCGTAGAAGGGGCATGAGTGAGCTGACATTGCTCTGGGCCTGGCCCAAATCTCGCACGAGCCAATCCTGGTTCAGGCCGCGCCAGAACCAATACACCAGCCCACCGGCGGGGACGATCAATGCCGCGAATACCACCATCCCAACGAAGGCTAGGGCCGGCCACTTCCAGTTGCCCAAGCGAAACGGCGACCGAACCCGGGCCGCGCCCGACGATAAGCGCGAGTAGCGCCCTCTACCCCGACCGCGATGGTCCAGGAACAGGAAAGCGCCGGTCAATATCACGAGCAGCAAGGCCATGGCCGCCGCCTCATCCAGACGGTACGCCTGGTAGCGGTTATAGATCACNCGGGTGAACGTCCCATACTGCAGCAAGTTGACCGCGCCGAAGTCTCGAAGGCAATAGAGCGCGACTAGCAAACTGCCGGCGGCCAGAGACGGGCGAAGCATGGGCATGGTCACGCGCCAGAAGGCGCGCCGCGGCGAATAGCCGAGACTCCGTGCCGCCTCTATGAGCGAGGGATCCAGCCGCTGCATCGCGGCGCGCACGCTCAAATAGGTGAAGGGATAGGTGATCAGCGTCAATACGAGCCACGCGCCGGGGAATCCGTAAATCGGCGGCAAGCGGTCGATTCCCAGCGCCGGCTCCAGAATAGCGTGGATTACACCTCGCGGGCTGAGCAGGGAAACGTAGAGGTAGGCGGCCACGTAACTGGGGATAACCAGGGGGAGCGCCACCAGGATGCTCCACACCCGCTTGCCGGGCAGATCAGTCGAGGTGACCAGCCAGGCGAGGGGCACGCTGATGGCGGCCGTCGACAGTACCACCGCGCCGGCCAGCGCCAGCGTGTTGCCCATCGTTGCCCAGGTCCGCGCCGAGAGCAGCGTATCAACGGTAGCCGCGCCGGCGCCTGTCGCCCGCAACAATAGATAGGCCGGCACAAGAAGGATGAGCGCCACGACGAGGACGGCCGGCACGAACAGGAGCGCAGAGGAGGATACGGCCCAACGACGCTTGCCGAAGGTGATGTAGCGCCCGCGCGTCCGCCGCGCGCCCCATGCTCCCCCGCTAACTAGCTCAAATAAAGTCATAATGCCGGATATTGTTTCTCGCTACGGGTGTCAATCGTCCGCATTACTATAAGGGACTCCACAGCACAGGGTCAATGGGACNTGTTAAAACCCAAGTTTCTGGCGCACAAATCGGTTTTTAACCACGGTTCACACCGCGCTTCATCGGCGCCAGATTCTTGAGCTTTGCCCACGTCCCATTGCCATTCTCTGGTTATTCAATAATTCCCAGGTCTATGAGCATNTCCTGCGTGCCTTGCAGATCGGCCAGATTTGCCAGCGGCATATCGATCGCGCCGGCCTCCAATTCGGCCATNGGTGGCAGGGAAGCAGGNAGACTGACGCCCTCTTGCAGAACCGGGTATTCGAATGTCTGCGCCGCGAAATACTGCTGACCGGGAACAGAGAGTAGAAACTCGATAAAACGGCGGGCATTGTCGGAATTTTGCGCCGAATTCAGAATGCCCGCGCCCGACACCATAATGAGCGACCCGGGGCCGCCACCAGGCAGGAAGTAATTGCGCGCGGCGAATGATTCGCCCTGCTCGGCGAGGAAGCGGTATAGGTAGTAGTGATTCACGAACCCGGCATCGATCTCGCCCGCGCCCACGGCCTCGACGATCGGCGTATTGCCCTCAAAAACCATTGGGTTGTTGGCCTGGATGCCCTCAAGCCAGGCGCGGGTCTTCTCCTCGCCCCATGCCTGGCGCATGGCCGTCACCATCGCCTGGAACGATGCGTTGGTCGGCGCCCAACCCAGGCGGCCGTTCCATTGCGGATCGATAAAATCGTAAATGTCGGCCGGCAGTTGGGAGGCGGGATCGGTAATGGCTTCCGTATTGTAGGCGACAACGCGTGTCCGGCCGGACACGCCGACCCAGGTCCCATCATTGGCGCGGAATCGCTCAGGCACGAGATTGAGCACCGAATCAGGCAGAGGTTGCAACAATCCGGCGGCCTGCACCGCACCCAANCCGCCGGGGTCCTGGGCATAGAAAACGTCGGCCGGGCTATTGGCCCGCTCTTCCAGCAAGACGCCGGCCAGCTCGGATGTGCTGCCATAGCGGACGTTGACCTCAATTCCCGTTGCGGTCTCGAATTGAGCGATGATGGGCTGGACCAGGCTCTCGCTCCGTCCGGAATAGACGACCAAGGCACCCGGGTCGCCCTCTTCCGGCGCGGACTGCGCCGACTCAACGGTTGCCGCTACTTCTTCTCGCGTCTCGGCCGAACCGCCGCAAGCGACCATACTAAGCCCGGCGAGCGCCATCAACAACACAAACAGTATGCGACGAATGTGCATAAAACACTCCTTTTGGATGATTGATTGAGCAACAGGCTCCATTATGGGGGACGGCCGGAGGTGAATCAATGAAGGGGGTTCATTCAGAAATTAACCGCCTTCCAGCCCAATTGTTGAGCAGAGTTAAAGCGGGGTTTGCAAAAACAAAAACCCCCNGGCCGGCAAAGCCAGGGGGCTGGGGATTGAGAACAGGGTAGAAGCCGCCGGTCAAAACTACCGGCTGCGGAACAGCTCGCGGACGATGATATTGCGCTGGATCTGGCTGGTACCCTCGTAGATCTGGTAGATCTTGATGTCGCGCATGAGCTTCTCCACCGGGTACTCGGACATATACCCGTAGCCGCCNAANACCTGCACGGCGTCCGTGGTCACCTTCATNGCCATGTCGGCGGCGTATGCTTTGGCCATGGCGGCGAGGATCGTATTCCGCTGGCCCTTGTCGTAATCCCAGGCCGAACGCCAAACAAGCATGCGCGCCGCCTCCACGTGCATCGCCATATCGGCGATCATGTGGCCGATGGCCTGGTGCTGCCAGATCGGCTGGCCCATTGTCATGCGCTCCTTGGCATACTTAATCGCCTCATCCAGGGCGCGTTGGGCGACGCCGACCGCGCCCGCGGCGACGGTCGGGCGGCTCTTGTCGAACACCTTCATCGTGGTGACAAACCCCGTTCCTTCCTCGCCGAGCATGTGGGACGCCGGGACGCGAACGTTGTCGAAGATCACNTCGGCCGTGTCCGATGCGTGCTGGCCCATTTTGTCAAACGGCTTACCCACGCTGACACCCTCCCAGTCGCGATGGACGACGAAAAAGCTCATGCCCTTATAGCGGTGACGATGGTCTTCGCGCATCTCAGGCTTGGTATAGGCCAAAACAGTGTAGAAGTTGGCATTGGTCGCGCCGGTGATAAAAGTCTTCCCGCCGTTGAGAATATAATGGTCGCCATCGCGCACGGCCGTCGTCTTAATGCCGGCCACGTCAGAACCGGCCTCAGGCTCCGTAACGCAGTAGGCGCACAATTCGCCACTCGCCATTCGGCCGCCGTATTCGTTCTTCTGCTCTTCGCTGCCGGCGATCATAACGGGCAGGATTCCCAGGCTGTTCACGCCAATTGCCGTGCTGATGCCCGAACAACCCCACGCCAGTTCCTCCGTGACAAGCGACTCCTCGAAGAGGCTCAGGCCCAGGCCGCCATACGCCTCGGGCACTGCCATCGTCGTCAGTCCCAACTCCTGGGCCTTGCGCACAATCGGCCAAGGATACTCATGCGTTTTGTCGTAGTGTTCAGCCTTCGGCGCTATCTCGTTGCGTGCGAAATCGCGCGCCAGCTTCTGAATCATCTTATGCTCTTCATTCAGAGTGAAGTTGATCGAATCGTTTCCATTGGCGCTCATGCTTGTGTACTCCTTTCTTGGCGTGGTTCAGACGGGATTATCCTGCCGGTGATAATCAATCACGACCGGCANGTATGGCAACTTAGCATAACGCAATGCGTTATGAAGGCATTGTAGCCCACAGGAAAAACAGCGTCAAGTGTTGGCTATTTGGCGCGATACGGAGGGGGTAACGGCCCGAAGTTTAACTCCGCGCTGTAGCGCAACGCGCTCAAATTCGACGACATGAGGCAGCCGATCACCTCGCGCTTGTTATCCGGCCGCTGGCCGGGGGCGTGGATCTCGTTGATATAGCTATACCCCCGGTCGGCGCTCCCCCACCCCACCAGGCCATACGAACGGGCATAGAAATAGCTTTCCACCGGCGTCCCGTTTTTCTGCAACAGCCAGGTTAACTCGACGACATTATTGAGACGCAGACCGCTTTTGAAGGTATAGGTCGGATAGTAGCCCTCAAAGCGAAGCCAGCTCCGTTGAAAGCCGCTGGCCACTATCTGGCAATTATCCTTGCGATAAAAGACGACGTATGGGTTGCGCTCGTAAATNTCCCCGACCCGCCAATAGCGNGGGCTCCAGGGCGAGCCGGCCAACCCGTTTTCATACAGGGTATAGTACTGGTTGTTGCCGGGGCTGGTATCGGTGCCTCGATAGACAATGTTTCCTCTCAGCCAAAGCTCTTCCCATTCGGCCTTGATTTCGTTGCCCTTGGTATGGTAAAAGCGCGTCAGGATAGACTGGGTCTGGTGGCGGGCCTGGGAGCCGCTGTTGTGCATCACCTCATAAAGACGGCCGTCGCCAACCATGAATTCGGCCATATCGAAGATCGGGTCGGTTCGCGAACTGAATATCGCCGGCAGGTATATTTTAGGCGCGCTCTGGTCCGTATTAAGGGCAGCGGCCGTAGCCGGCGGCCGGCTGTAGGCTGCCAGGAAACCGGTCAGCAAGAGGATGAGTAAGGCGACGCCAAGCGGGATGCCAGGTTTTTTCATGGATGCGGACGGAAGTCGAGTATGATGTGCATAGCGTGTGCGTGACCAGATTATGGACGATTGCTGTCAACTAACCCACAAATTGTCGATTGTTATTCAGGTGGTTTTCATGCTGTATAATCCATCCCATATCACGGAGGAGCAGATCCAATGACCATCCCATCTNTCGACCCCGNTTCGTTGCGCGCCCAGTTTCCGGCGCTCCAGCGCACGATCAACGACCAGCCCGCTGTCTTCCTCGACGGTCCGGGTGGAACTCAATCCCCCGAAAGCGTTATCGAAGCGATGGCCGGGTACTTGCGTATGGGCAGCAGCAATCTCGGCGGCCCGTTCCAAACGAGCCGCGAGGCGGACGCGGCGACTGAGTCTGCCCGCGAAGCCATGCGAGACATGCTGAATGCCCGTCGCCCGGAAGAGATCGTATTCGGCCAAAATATGACCAGCCTGACGTTCAGCGCCAGCCGGGCGCTGGCCCGCGAATGGCAACCCGGCGATGAGATCGTCGTGACGCGCATAGACCACGACGCCAACATATCGCCCTGGCTGCGCGCGGCCGAAGACCGCGGCGTCACGGTTCGCTGGCTCGACTTCCGGCCGGAGGACTGCACGCTGGCCGTCGACACCCTGCCGCGCATCCTTAACGAGCGAACGCGAATGGTGGCGGTCAATTACGCCTCCAATGCCGTGGGGACGATCACCGACGTGGCCCTGGTCGTGAAGATGGCCCACGCGGTCGGGGCGCTGGTCTACGTGGATGCCGTCCACTTTGCTCCCCACGACGTCGTCGACGTGCAGGCGCTTGATTGTGATTTCCTGGCCTGCTCGGTTTACAAATTTTTCGGTCCCCACACCGGCGTACTATATGGCAAGTACGAGCACCTCGATCGATTAAACGCCTACAAGGTTCGCCCGGCATCCGACGAGCCGCCGGGCAAATGGGAAACCGGCACGCAGAGCTTTGAGAGCCTGAGCGGCGTCGCGGCGGCCGTCGACTACCTGGCCGCCCTGGGTGGGTCAGAGGGCGCGCGCCGCGAGCGAATCGTGCGAGGAATGAAGAGCATCAAACAGTACGAATCCTCTCTGAGCGAGCGATTTCTGCGCGCGGCGACCCGCGTGCCCGGGTTGCGGGTCTATGGCATTACTGACCTGGAGGAGTTAGACCGGCGAACGCCGACGTTTGCCGTCGGCCTGTCCGGCTTTTCGCCGGAGTTCGTCGCCACCTATCTCGGGGATAGAGGCTTCTTCGTCTGGCATGGCCACTATTACGCGGTNGAGGTTATGGACCGGCTAGGCGTGCTCGATCAAGGCGGGCTGGTGCGCATTGGTTTTACCCACTACAACACCTATGAAGAACTCGATCGGCTGATGGAGACATTGACCGAACTGGCCGCGACGGCGAATAAATGAGTGACAGTTGACACCGATGCCGGCCTATGCCATAATCTCGCTTATCATTCGCAGCTTAATCGCTGCACCGCCATCTTTAACCTGAGGAGGTGGTGCTTATGAGTAGTTACTTATTCACCTGCACCGTAGCGCTACCTCCTCGTGAGAGCTAGTAGCGCTACGGTGCAAAAGCAAAGGCCCTGTGTGTAACAACACAGGGCCTTTGACTTTTTATCGGCTAATCGATCTCTTGCTTACTTACGCTTCTTCAGCGTGGGTATAATCCAGCGGCGAATCGTATTCGCCCGGCATAGACGGGGCCGTCGCATTGGCCGCCGGCACATAGTCGCTTGACTGGCGACGAATCCACTCCTCGTACTTTACACCATCCGGCATGGTGGCATTGGCCAGTGATTTCGCCGTGGAGAGTGATTTCAGGGATACCCTTGTGCCAAAGAGGAAAGCGCCAGCCAGGTTGGCGCCATGCAGCCGCGCGTCTTCCAGATTGGCGCCGCTGAGATTGGCCTCGGCCAGGTTCGCCTTCTCCAGGTTGGCCCGGCTCAGGTTCGCCCAGCCCATATTCGCGCCGATCAGCGTGGAGCGTTCCAGATTGGCATGAGAGAGATTGCACTCTACCATGTTGGCCCGTTCCAGATTAGCGCCGTTCAGCGACACACGCTCGCCCTGCGCTTTGGACAGGTTGGCCTCGACCATGGTCGCGCCGCTCAGAATGGCCCCTTCTATCTGGGCCGCTGACAGATCGGTTTCGTTCATCGAACAAAGGCTNAGATCGGCNTTGCGAAGGTCGGCTTCGGAGAAGTTNGCCAGGTCCAGGTTGCNCCGCGCCATCTTCGCNTCNGNCATGGTNGCNGAACTAAAATTCCCATAGCTGACGTCGGCATCTTGCAAATTGATGCCGCTCAAAAATGCGCCGCTCAAATTGACCCACCCCAGGTTGGCGCTATTTAAATTAGCACCCATGAGATGCGTGTTTGCCAGCGTTCCATCAGTGAGCCATCCTTTTGAATCCAGCTCGCGTATTGCCCTATTGGCCAGTGCGGGCTCGCCGCTTGCCACCTCGCGGATGAGTTGGGTCTTCGCGAGTTGACTCTCGCGGGCCAATTGGGCATCCTCCTGGGCCTTGCGCTGTTCTTCCAGATAGGCAAGCAATTGCTGTTCGCGACGCCGCCCCAGGGAGTCGGTCAGATAAACAACAAGGGCCACTCCCAAAAGCGTCAGGCCTAACCCGCGGGCATATTCGTTCAGCAATGTGCCGGGCTGATAACCCAGCCACCCGAAGAAGACGGCCAGCAATAATAATAAAATGACGATCACTTGAAGGCTGATGCCTTTTTGATTTCCAGACATATTGGTCAACTACCTCTATCGCCNANCCATACGCGTAGATCTCGAATTCAGGGCGAACTATAAGTCAACACCCGGATCATCGTTATAGTCGATGGTGATCAATCCTTGTTCGATAGCGTCGACCACGCTCATGTCGCTGCGGGGTTGAGTCGCAGGCGAAAGACGTCGATTGGGATTTAGCTCGACAGCCTTCTCGACCTCTTCCATCAACAGGCGCGGCCACTTCTTGATGGCGTCAGCCTGTGCGGCCTGTACGCGCCAGATGAGGTTGCGGTTATCCTGTTGCAGCTTCTGGATCAGCTCATCAATGGCCGCGATCTCTTCNTGTCGCAGTTGCTCGTTACGGCGCGCGGCCGACCATTTGTGCTCGTTTTCGATCTCAAACGCCTGCCACTTCTGACCCAGTTCCAGCTCGAAATTCTTGAGCTTCTCCTGAATCTCCATCAGGAATCCGTCCCAGCGGGATTGCATACGATTCGATTCAACCCGCAGCATCTCGGAGGCCTCGCGCTTTTGCTGCTCCAGCTGTTTCTGCCAATGGGCGAAGTTCTGCACGGCCATCCGTGCTTCCTTGTACTGGTTGCTGAGCGTGATCCACTGCTGCGTAAAGCGCTCGATGGTATCCTTGTTCTCATCGAGCGTCACCTGCCACGCCTCGAGCTGGCGATTCATGTCGCTTTGGCGGCGATTTTCATCGTCAATCAGATTAACAACCATCTCGCGCAGCTCGGATTGATCGCCGGTCAGGGACTGGACGCCGGCCTCAGCCTTCATGACGTTGTTGCTGAGCACAGTCATCCGCTCCGCGAGCGGCGTCAACCGACGGTCCACCCCGGTCACGACGGGCTTCCAATTTTCGTTGAAGTCTTGAACGTTGGCCCGCAACTCCTCAATTAATCGTTCGGAATCGGACAAGCGGCTCAACAGGGCGCTGTTGGCGGCGGTGAGTTCCTCCAGCGAAGCGGCCAGAGGGGCGAAGCGATTCTCCTGTGTGCCGATGAGATTCGACAGGCGAACCTCTTCCGCCTGCCGAATTTCCAGCTCCTGCTCCAATCGATCGAGCAGGGGCATGATATCGCGCACATGGCCAAGCTTGCCCAGTTGCTCCTCGAGTTCNTCCAGGCGGGCCNCGAACGGTTCGAGCCGGTCATCTATCCCACTCNGGCTGGCAAAACGCGATTCCCATTCTGTGGCCACGGTTGCCAATCGTGTCTGGCCTTCATTAGCACTGGCGTTAAGTTGTTGTTGTAACTCCTCCAGTCTGGCGCTCAAGGACACAATTCGCT
This sequence comes from Ardenticatenia bacterium, assembly GCA_014237545.1. Lineage (GTDB taxonomy): Bacteria > Chloroflexota > Anaerolineae > Promineifilales > Promineifilaceae > Promineifilum. Next base: position 47,511 of record JAACJX010000365.1, read on the forward strand.
CGTTGATNCCNTCGTTTTGCTGCGTTAGATCAGCCGTTATTCTCTGGATCTCAGGCAAGCTCTCGTCGGTTCGAGGGGCCAGCTTCTCATTGATTCCGGATTTAAGTTCGGCGATAACAGTGTCGAAGCGTTCTTGCAGACTCACGGCAATGGCGTCCATGCGCTCTTGTGTAGTTGAAGAGAGGGCGTCTATACGTTCTTGTGTGTCTGTAGCTATGGCGTCGATCCGTGCCTGGTTTTCCGCGGAGTTATTTTCGAGATGCTCCTGCATGCCCTCGGCCAGAGAGCTGTAATTGGCCTGGGCCTCGGCCGCCAGCGTGTTTGTNCGTTCCCGNAGTTGGGCCGAGAGGATGCCCACGCTCTCCTGAAGGGCGCTGAATTGGTGATCGATCGCCTGAATNGAGCGGGATTGCTCATCTACTTGCGCGACCAGGTCGCTCGAATGNCGCAGGGANACGATTTCAGATTGCAACCGGCTCTCGAGCCTGGCCTGGTTCGNCTCNATCTGNCCNTGCGCGGCCGNGATTGCGCGACTGATTTCNTCCTGAAGNCGTGCCCTTTCCTCATCCATATTCGGCATGCGGTTNANTTGGGCGTTCATATTCGACAGATGCCATTCCAGGTCTTGCAAGCGCTGCTCGATGCCGGCGGCGTTGGGATCCTGCTCCGGCAGGCGTTCCAAGCGCTCCGAGAAGTTAGAAACGTGCCATTCCAACTCCTGGATCTTCTGATCGCGCTCCGCCAAGTCACGGCCTTGTTGCGCCAGACGCTGCTCCAGCTCGGCCATCTTCCGGCTCGATTTGCGGCGCTCTTCATCCAACCATTTGAGATGATTGCGCAGCTCTGTTAGTTCGCGCGTCTGTGCAGTATTGGAACTGAGAGACATCGAGGCAACTCCTTGGGCATTTGGGATGTCACGTGACCGATATATATAGTTGCTGCGAGGTGGGCGCTCGCCGAGTCGTTTAAGACATTATTTGCGCGGCAAAGTCAAACACCATCACCGGTATAGCCGCAAATACAATGAGGGATTAAACAGTCACTCATTCACTGAAATAGTGCCACACCACGCCCAATGAGAACATGAATAGGGCGTGAAATGTTAGTGCGTATAGAGGGAAACAAACGGCCGCCATTCACCTGAGGCGGGCCGGCGCTTTCTGCCCGGACGCCCAGGAACGAAGGGACTGAAATTAGCGATCAGCGGGGGGAATAAGCACGAAAGGAATGCGGACAGGCCGATTGTCATTGCTCCTGAGTTCTGTATCGGCCCCGGGGACCTCGAATTCCTCAGCGGCTCCAAGATCCTGGTATAGCACCAGATGGAACGTCCCCGGCTCAGCCCCTTCCAGCTCGACGAGCACGTCGCGATTGACGCCCGCCGGCAGCCAGGTTTGGCCCAGCAAATCGCCGGGTTGCCCTTCAGCATCGTCGTAAACCGCGGCCCAGGCCGCAACAGGGCTGATAACGGTGGCCACCACCACCGTATCATCATCACCAAGGCGCTGATCGGCCACATAGACATGAGGCCCACTGTCGGTTCGAAAGCCCGCCGCGTTGGGAAGGCGGTTGTTATATAGCACGGGGGGATCCTGGCCTGGAAAGTTGAAAGCATCCCCGGGTTCGGTGTCCTGATGAAGTCGGGCAAAGAGTTGTGTCGTAATGGCCGATTGCAACAGCGTGACTGTTACGCGCTCGTTCAGGCCATCTTCCAGCGCTTCCGTGCCGATGATGAACCCGGGTTGGCCTTCGGCCTCATTGTAAATCGCCACATATCCCGGGCCGTCGCTGATGGCGCGCTCGATGGTTACCGTTCCGTCGATGATCGGCTGGTCATAAACCAGCAGTTCAGGCGGATAAGTGGCCTCGAAGGATGCCACTACTGGCTCGCCCCGCATCAGGATCGGCATATCCTCGTCGGGATAATCGAAGACGCCGGCCGTCGCCTCGTCCTCGTGCAATACGACGTGGAGGCGTGGCGTCGCTCGCCGCCAATCGATTGTAAGTGTCTCATTCTCATACGTGCCCGCCTCAAACAGGCGGCTGCCGATCACCGGCCCGATCTCGCCTTCAATATCGGTGTGTATGGCCACCCAGGTCGGCTCCAGAATCTCCATAGAGGTCAGTGTTACGACGCCATCCTCAACGACAGATTGATCAGCCACTTCCACCTGCGGCATCGGCAACAACAATTCCACCGCGAACGCTGCCTCCGGCTCGCCCGGATAGGGTTCGTCCTCACCGGGAAATTCGAAGACGCCCTCCGCGCCCAAATCCTTGTGGACACCGGCCATTAAGTCATCGGTTGCCGCCTGCGCCTCAACCGTCACCACGACCTGCTCGTGAACGCCGGCGGCCAGCGGCTGGCGGCCGATAACGTCCTCGGCTTTGCCATCCACCGTGCGATATATGACCAGCCATCCCGGTTCCGGCAACGTCACCACTTCGGCAACCAGGGTTCCGCTCTCGTCGAGCGGCTGGTCGCTTATCGTAACGCCCGCGGGGATCGGCGTGGGTTCCGGGGTTTGCGTGGGCGTCGGTAGCGGTTCCGGTGAAACAGTCGCTGTGGAAGCCACAATCGCGGCTGTGGCCGGATCCGTCGGATCTGCGTCCGGCGTCTCGTTGGCCTGGGAGCACCCGACAGCGAACAGAAGGAGGATGAACAGGGCAAGCACCCTGTAGCGTTGATGGTTCAAGTCTAAATCGTCACCTGTTATTCTAACGACCGACGATTGTAACCCCATATTCCCGGCCTGCCACTCCTCTTGGAGAATACTCAGCCATAATTCCGGCTAGGGGATAGGCTCGACGGCAGTTTGCCATTCATGCTCGGCCGACCACCACATCCGCGAGCCGTCGGACTCCAGCTCCAACGTTCCCAACTCATCGGTGCGCAAAACGGCCGCCCCAACTTCCTCGACGCGGGCGAGCATTGCCGGATGTGGATGGCCGTAGGAGTTGTCGCGGCCGGCAGAGATGATGACGATGCGGGGCGCGACGGCATGCAGAAATTCGGCGCTGCTGGAGGTATTGGCGCCGTGATGACCGGCCTTCAGCACAGCGGCCTGCAGTGGGATTCCGTTTTGGATCATAATTGTCTCGGCCGTTTCTTCCGCGTCGCCGGTCAGCAGCACGGCCAGCGCTCCGTAACTCAAGCGGGCGACAATCGATGCATCGTTGCGATTATCCGTCTGGTTAGCCTCNCCCGAATGGAGAATATCGAGCGCCACCGCCTCGTCGAGGCGGATGCTCTCGCCCACTTGAGCGACGTGCACCCCGGTCCCACGCTCGCCGGCCGCAGCCAGTAATTCACCGTAGGCCGCGTCGCTGCCGCCCTCGGCCCCGTTGGTGATGAGTTGCGAAACGTTGTATCGCTCCACGACTTCGATAAGACCGGCCACGTGATCAGCATCCGGATGGGTAGCCATGACCAGGTCAATCGAACGGTCCCAGAAAGGCATTTGCCGCCCCAATTGGTCGAGCGTCTGGCTGGGATAACGACCACCGTCGATCAATACCTGTCGGCCGTTCGGGGTCTGTATGAAAATAGCATCTCCCTGTCCCACATCCATGAAGGCGACACGCAACCTGTCATCAGGCCGCCCGACCTGCCAGCCAAGCAGAACGAGTCCGGCCAATATCAAGCCGATTAGGGCAATGGTCTTTCGGGAGGCATTGTCTATGCGAAGCAATTGCCTAACCCCTTCCGGTTTCTTCGGGGTGGCCACCAGTGTAAGCAGACCAATCGCCATATACACTATCACCAGACCAGTGGATGATAGCGGTAGCGATACGGACGCATGCGGCATCTCCGCCAGCAGGCGAATGACACTGATGGTGTAGTGGAGAAATAACCAGGCGACGAGCCCCACTAGCTGGCCCAACCCGGGCGAAACGAGGCCGGCCAGCAGCGTNANGCCNCCGCCGGCCATCACACCTGGCTGGGCGGGCAGTACCAGCACGTTGGCGGGCAGGCTGGCCAATGACAGACGCCCAAAGTGATACAGGATCAACGGCAGCGTCAAAACCTGCGCCGCCAATGTGACGAGCAACAACTCCGACGTGAACCTGAGAACGCGCCCTCGTACCTCGGGCGCAAGGGTTGGCCCGGCTCCTTGAGCAAGCCACCGGCCCCACCGGCCGGCGTAAAGNATCAGCCCGAGCGTGGCCGCAAAGCTCAATTGGAAGCCGACATCCCACAACGTATCCGGATCGATCAGCGTCATGAAAAATGCTGCGGTGAAGAGGCCGGCCACAGCCAGAGTAGGCCGCCCAAGCAGTCGAAACCCGATAAGGTAACTTATGCCCATGAGCGACGCCCGCACCACCGAGGCGCCTGCTCCCACCAGCAGGGCGTAAAGCAAGATGAATATCATGATCCCGATGGCCGCGGACCGGCGAGGAAAGATAGGGGCCGTGAGATAGTCAAGCAAGGCGATGATGACGGCAATGTTAAAGCCGGAGATGGCGATGATNTGGGTCATGCCNGTTTCGCGNAAAGCATCATCCANTTCACGCGGCATGCCCCGGCTATCGCCCAGCAGGATGCCGGTCAGCAACGAAGCGTGGGGTTCAGGCAGAGAAGTGGTAATGACCTCTCGGCTGCCTTGCTTCAGGCGAAGCAATGCCCGCATCAACGCGTTGCCGCCCTCGCCGTCAACTACCTCGACCTGAGGGAACTCCATTATGCTCAAAACCCCTTGCCGTTCCAGGTAAGCCCCATAACCAGGACTACCCAACATAACCGGGGCGGCGAGATCGCCCACCAGTCGAAGCGTCGCGCCATAGCCGATTGCCGGGAAGCGGCCGGTGGTGATNTGGATAGTCCCTGCAACCGGCCGCGCCTGGCCATCGACGCTGATTTCTTCCACCGCCACCCGGAGCTGCGCCCGTGTGTCGTATAGAGCCGGTTCCTCAACAACCACGCCGCGCAACTCAAAATCTTTGCCGCCGTTGTAGTAGTGGATGTAGGCCGGGTCAAATGGCGTGCGGCTGGCGGCANAGCGCCACCCTGCCAAGGACATTGTCGCAACGAAGGCCAGGGCAAGCCCTACTCTACCCTTCCTCCAGTAGGCAACTGCGGCAACAACGAACAAGATAGACAGGGCCACCCAGAGGAACACGCCAGGACTGAAACGCGAGGCAACCCATAGGCCGGCCAACCACCCCGCGCCCCCGACCAGCGCCAGATAATAGCGCGAGTCTACGCTGGGGGTGGACTCGTCCACGAAGGGGTTTTGCGCCTGAGACATAGAAATCAGCCCGAAGTCGCGAAACACATAATCCTCAGGCTGAATTTTACATCCCAAAATTTTATTGGCCTATAACGATGAAAAGACGCCGTGAAAAGCACTTGAGCCAAGTTTTCACTTCTGTTAAAATCAGTCTGGGAGTCGGAATCAGGGACGGAATCCATCACTGTAGCAAGGTCGCGCCTGATCGCCTGTCACGAGTTGTGCGCAAGCACAGTGGCTTTGAGCGACCTTATATNNTTAAGGGAGGTTGGTCAGGATTTTTNGTATGGCTTCTGGCTCTGACACGAACAGCTATCGCATTCTGGTTCTCGACGACAATTACTCCATGCAGCGCCTGGTTTCCACGGCGCTTCAAAAATCAGGGTTTGAGGTTTCGACTGTCTCGTCGGCCGAGGAAGGACTGGAAAATATCCAGCGGTTCGGCTTGCCCCATCTCGCCCTCGTCGATATCCACATGCCCTACGGGATGAACGGCCTGGAGTTCTGCGAGGCCATCCTGGCTTTCTCGGATCTGCCGATTATCATGCTGACAGCCGTGGATGAGGACGAGACGATCATCCAATCCATCGATCGGTTCGCCGAGGATTACATCACCAAGCCGTTCAATCCGGCGGAGATGGTGGCCAGGGTGCGGCGCGTGCTGCGGCGAATCGGCGATTTNGCCTATACTCTGAGCACGAATACCATCGTGGACGAGTATCTAACGGTCAGCTTCCCCTATCAGAAGGCCTATGTGGACGGGACCGAGATTGCGCTGACGCCAACAGAGACGAAGCTGCTATATATTTTAATGCGCCACGCGGGGCAGACGGTGACGGCCGATTTCATCCTGCGGCGGCTGTGGCCCATGGAAACGGTTTACGAGGACAGGTTAAGGGTCTACGTCCACCGGCTGCGGCGCAAGATAGAGCAAACACCCGACCAACCCAAATATATCCTCTCGCAACGGGGCGTCGGCTATCAGTTTGCCCCCAACTAANCTGATCAGCGGGNGGGGTCGGTCGGTTCNGCGGCCGCCTGCAAGGCGGCTTCCTGGTCAGACTGGACCTTGTGGAGACCGTTCTGCACCACCTTCAACGTGCGAGTCAGATCCTCTTCCAGACGGTTCAGAACATCCATGATATAGACGTCGGCGTCCTGCCGCAGCGCGTCGGAATCGCGACGAGCGCGCTCGATGATGTTCTCGGCGCGGTGTTGGGCAGCGTTGACGATGGCGTCACGTTTCACCAGTTCGCTCGCTTCCTGCCGGGCCAGATCGCGNATGCGGTCGGCCTCNTCCTTNGCNTGCGCCAGGATGCGCTCTTTCTCGGCCTCGATACGGTTGGCGCGCTTGATTTCCTCCGGCACGGCGACACGCATCTGATCGAGAAGGCTATATACCTTCTCTTCGTTCACGATCAGATAGGCGCTTAATGGAACGCGAGTGCTCTCATTTAGCGCCTGCTCCAGACTATCGACGAGATGTTGAATGTCCATGCGTGTTCACCTACCTAATCGCGTAGCGGTAAATTCCCGGAGAATGACGCGCCCTCGGCCGAGCCAAATCGCGCGTAGAGGAACGCCGCCACATTGGGCGGGACCATGCTGGTAATGTCGCCGCCAAGCGACGCGATCTCGCGCACGGTGCTGCCGCTGACAAAGGAATTCTCCTCACGCGTCATCAGGCTGACGGTCTCGATCTCGGGGGCCAATCGCTGGTTGGCCAAAGCCGAGCGGAACTCGAATTCAAAATCGGAGAATACCCGCAGGCCGCGAACGATCACCCGCGCCTCGATCTTCCGGGCAAAGTCAACCAATAGACCCGTAAATGGAATGACAACGATATTACCCGGATTCTCCAGCGCTTCCAGTATCATGCCCACCCGTTCTTCGACAGAGAATAACACCGACTTCGTCGGACGGCTATGATCGTACACGCCAACGACCAGTTCGTCGAAGAGGTTGGCCGCGCGCAGGATCAAATCCAGGTGGCCATAGTGAACGGGATCGAAAGTCCCCGGATAAACTGCCCGTTTGATCAAGTTACTCCCTCCTCGATTCTCAGATTCGTGTCCTCGCCTTATGGGTTTGGCTAGCTGACGTCGGCCGCTTCTTCCCAAAACTGCTCAACGCTCTCGCGCAGGTACTGATGCTCCGGCAGTTCGAGATTGGGATCCGTGGTAAAGATGGCGGCAGCATCCTCCTGGGCCATGGTGAGGACTTCGCTGTCATGCAACAGCGATGCCAGCCGCAAGTCAGGCAAGCCGCTCTGGCGACGGCCGAAGAACTCGCCGGGGCCGCGTAACTCCAGGTCGCGCTCCGCCAGCACGAAGCCGTCGTTGGTCGCCTCCAGCGCCTCTAGCCGCTGCTCAGCATCGGCCGAGACATCCTCGGCGATCAGGATGCAGTAAGACTGGTGCTGCCCTCGCCCCACGCGGCCGCGGAACTGATGCAACTGGGCCAACCCGAATCGATCAGCTCCTTCGATGACGATCACCGAGCTGTTAGGTACATCAACGCCGACCTCAATGACCGATGTCGCCACCAGCATGTCCGTCTCGTGCTGCACAAACGCCCGCATGGCGGCCTCTTTCTCATCCGCTCGCAGCCGGCCATGCACCAGCCCCACGCGCCGGTCGGGGAATACCTCATGGCTGAGACGCTCGAACTCCTCCACCGCGGCGCGCGCGTCGATCATGTCCGATTCCTCGACCAACGGGTAGATGATGAACGCCTGTCGGCCCTCGGCCGTCTGGCGGCGAATGAAATTGTAGGCGCGCTCGCGCTCCGAAGCCCGCAGCCAGCGCGTTTTGATCTCCTGCCGACCGGGCGGCATCTCGTCAAGGATCGACATGTCGAGATCGCCATAAATAGACAGGGCCAGCGTTCGCGGAATGGGCGTGGCCGACATCACCAGAAGGTGGGGGCTGACGGCANCGCCATTATCCGAAGGCCCCTTCTCGCGCAGAGCAGCGCGCTGATCGACCCCAAAGCGATGCTGCTCGTCAATGATGGCGACCCCCAGTCGACGGAACGTGACCGCCGGCTGGATGAGCGCGTGGGTACCAATAGCGATCTGGATGGAGCCATCGGCCAAACCGTCGTAGATAGCCTGCCGGTCGGATGCCGGTGTGCTGCCGGTTAGAAGGGCAACTTGCAGGCCAAGCGGTTCCAGCAGCGCGCACAAGCCGCGATAGTGCTGTTCGGCCAGAATTTCCGTGGGCGCCATCAGCGCGGCTTGCGCCCCGGCCCAGGCCGCCGATACCATGGCCGCCGCGGCCACAATAGTCTTGCCCGAACCCACGTCACCCTGCAACAGCCGGTTCATCGGCCGGCTCTGGGCAAGGTCGGCGCGTATTTCCTCGATCACCCGTTGCTGCGCGCCGGTAAGCTGGAACGGCAGCGCGTTCATAAAGACATCGAACTGCTCCGGCTCAATGGACAGCGGCATCCCGTTGTGGGCCTGCCAATCCCGGCGCTGGCGCTGGACGCCCAGTTGCAACTGAAACAACTCGTCATAGGCCAGCCGTTGCCGGGCGCGCCGCATGGACTCCTGGTTGTCGGGGAAATGCATCTGCTGGATGGCGCGGGGGAGCGAATAAAGCCGCCGCCGCTTGCGTATCTCGGCCGGCAACGGATCGGGCACGCGGGCCGACCATTCCTTTACGACTCGCTGCATCAACTCGCGCATCTTGGCCGCGGTCAGACCATCGGTCAAGGGATAGACGGGGACAATGCGCCGCGTTCGCAGGGGTTCCAGTTCGAGAGGCTCCCACTCCGGCGAATTGAACACCAGCCGCCCCAGGAACATCTCGACCTTGCCGCTCAACACGATCTGCATCCCGGCCGGTAGCTGGTCGGCCAGCCATGGTTGATTGAACCAGGTTGCCTGAATGGAGCCGGTGCCGTCGTTGACAATCGTCTCGGTAATAGGCTGGTTCGTGCGCGATCGCCGCACCTTGGTNTGCCATATCGTGCCGATAATCGTGACCTGTTCGCCGTATTGCAGCTTATTGATCGGCTTGAAGAGCGTGTAGTCGTCGTAGCGGCGGGGGAACAGATAAAGCATATCCAAGATCGACTCTGCACCCAACTTGTTCAGCTTCTCGGCGATCTTTTGGCCGACGCCCTTGATGGTGGTGACTGGCTTGCCCAAGCCGACAGGGTCCGGCGCTACCCGGGAAGCATCCGCTTCATACTCTTCATCGGCTTCGACCTGTTCCCGCTCGTCGACCTCTTCCTCGAGTTCCGCTTCAAAAGGCTCGTATCTCTCAGCGGCCGGTTCCTCTGGAGCCGGCGCTTCTGTNGCGGGAACGGGCGCCGGCCGGTGCGAGGCGGCCGGTTCGCGCTGTGGTGGGCTGGAGCTTTGGATGGGCGGCGCGGCCGGCGGTGGCGTCTCGGCGGCGGGCCGGCGCGCTTTCCGGCGCTCCAGATTCTGGAACAACGAATCGATCGCCTTGGCCCGCGCTTGCGTNCCCGGCAACTGACTGTAGTCCATCAAAACCTGCGCGATCTGCTCCGCCAGAGCCAGATCGGCCTCGTTGGTCGCCGCGTCGCGCGCTTGNGAAATCCAGAAGACGGCGAACTGGCGAATGCCGCCGACGACGGCTTTGTTCTGATAGCCCTGTTGCTTCTCCAATTCGAGCACCCGCTCGAGTCTCATTAGTGCTCGGTCCATATTGAATGTATATCGAACTCCCGCGCGACCGCCCTTATTCAGGCCGGCTGGCGCTACCTATGGCCTTTACTCCGGGCCCTATTCGATGCCCAGGATGTAGTAATAGTGAGCCTGGCCGCCTTCGACCACTTCGACCTCGACGTCGGGGTAAAGCTCCCGAATGTGTTCGGCCATTTCGGCCGCGCGCTCGATCGGGATATCGGCTCCGTAATACAGGGTCACGATACCCGCGTCGGCCACTTCCAGCCGTTGCAGAAGCGCGTCGACCACCTCTTTCTCATCCAGGCCTGAACTGCACAGACGGCCATCGGCCAAAGCGATGATGGAGCCTTCTTTTACATCGACGCCGTCTAACTCAACGGTTCGCGTGGCGCGCGTGACCTCACCGGTCTTCACCATTGTCAAGGCGCGCTCCATCGCCTCGGCGTTAGCCCCAATCTCTCGATCCGGCCGCAGCGCCATCAGGGCGGCGATGCCCTGTGGGATGGAGCGGCTGTGGACGACCGCCACGTTCTTGGCGCTCAAATCGCGAGCCGCTTCGGCCGCCAGGAAGATATTCTTATTGTTCGGCAAAATGACAACTTTATCGGTCGGCAAACTTTCTATCGCCTGGAAAATCTCTTCTGTGCTGGGGTTATTGGTCTGGCCGCCGTTGACCACGTGCGCCGCGCCGAGGCTACGGAATACGCTGACCAATCCCTTGCCGGCGGCGACAGCTACCACGCCGACCTGGTCGGGCAGCACCATCACTTGCGGCTCCACCGGCGCGTTCGCGCCTCCGTGGACGAGTTCCTCCATCTGCTCCTGCATGTTCTCGACGACGATGTCACTGATATGCCCCAGACTGGCCCCGTAGCTTAGCGGCTCGCCCGGGTCCTTGACGTGAATGTGAACCTTGATCGTCGATTCGTCGCCNACGACCACCGTCGAATCGCCCATCGCGTCGATGCGAGCGCGAACTTCCAGCACNTTGAGATTGCGACCNGTCAGGATGAACTGCACNTCATAAGGAAANTCCAGCGANCCCCCCTCCGGCATGGCCAGCGCCTGGGCGGACACGGGTTCCGGCGCGGTGGCGGCCCTCGTTTCCGGCTGGCCATCGAGCGAAAGCTTGCCCTGGGCGTAGCGCATCATCCCTTCAAGGATAAAGACCAGCCCTTGGCCGCCCGAATCCACCACACCCGCCTGCCGCAATATGGGCAGCAAATCAGGCGTGCGCTCCAGCGCCTGCTGGCATCTTTCCAAAATGCGCTCCAGCATGAAGCGCAAATCCTCGCTCTTGCGGGCCGCGTCGGCCGCCTCAGCCGCCCCCTCCCGAATCACGGTCAGGATCGTGCCCTCCACCGGTCGCATAACGCCCTTGTAAGCAGTGTCGGACGCCAGCTGGAAGGCATGGGCCAGATCGGTCGTTGTAAACGCTTCAACGCCGCTGAGACCCGCGGCCAGACCACGCCAGATCTGGCTCAGGATAACCCCGGAATTGCCGCGCGCGCCCATTAGCGCGCCCTGCGCCAGTTGCCCCGCCACCTTGCCGACGTGGGGCTCATCACTGGAATCGATACGCGCATAGGCTGAGCGCATCGTCAAAAGCATGTTCGTGCCCGTGTCTCCATCGGGAACCGGAAACACGTTAAGAGAATTCACATGGTCGCGATTTTGTTCCAGCCAGAGCAGACCGGCGCGAGCCATCTTGCGCAGTTGCGGCCCGGTGCAGCGCAGCCATTTTCCACCGGTTGTTGCCGGCGCCGTCATCGTATCAAATGCCGTAGTCAAAGCCTTCAGTTCCTCCGATATAGCGCTTCTACTGCTGGTCGTTCATCCGCAATCCCTGCACATAGACGTTGACCGCATGCACAGGAAGNCCCAGCGCCTTTTCGACGTGAAATTTTACAGTGTTCTGGATGCTTTCGGCGACGACGCGGATTCGCACGCCATATTGGACAATCACGTANACATCGATNACGATTTTGTCACCGTCTACTTTCACTTCCACACCACGGCGATTGTCTCGTGACAAGAGCTGCGCGATGCCGTTGACGAGGTTCTTGCTGGCCATCCCTACCACACCATAGCATTGATGGACGGCTTGATTGGTGATCGTCGCGATGGTGGCCGAGGAAATATCGATTTTCCCTTTGGACTCCTCTTGCACTGGCATAAATCGTCTGCTCCTAACCCTGACGAGGCGCGTTTGCATGAGCGGCGCGACTCGACTATAATAGAGGGTTGTTCTTAATAATATTGAAATTTGCGGCGACCGACTGGTCGCCTTTAATTTGAACGCCGTCAGCGCCGGCGTCGGGTAAGGTGAAATTATGGCGAAATGTGAAGTATGTGGCAAGGGGCCGATGAGCGGCCACAATGTAAGTTTCTCGCAGCGCAAGACCAAGCGTCAGTTCCGGCCGAATATCCAGAAGACAACGGTCATGCAGGGCGGGCGTCGCGTGCGTCTCCATGTCTGCACTCGCTGCCTCAAGACGATGGCGAAGGTCTAACTCCTGCGGATGGCGATCACCGATCTGCGCGAGTTTATTCCATTTGCCGCAATTTAATCCAAACAAGAATGTCTCCGCCGGCGTAACCCGCCGGCTTTTGTTTTTTGGCAGTTGGCCGCCTGCTCACCAGTGTTCGAATTTTACCCGATAAGCGAAATCCGACCCACTAGCCGCCTTTTCCCGCCCCCTCTCAACCCACATCGCTGGTGAAGACGCGCGCCGCGCCGGCCGCCAGCAGTTGGTCGACGACGGTCGTTTCCGTTTCCGGCGTCACCAGAGCGATCATATTGCCGCCGCGCCCCGCGCCGCTGAGCTTCGCTCCCAAGGCTCCCGCTTCGCGCGCCACGGTCACGAGATGGTCCAGGGCATCGGATGACACGGTCATTCTCACCAGCCATTCATGGTTTTCATTCATCAGCGCGCCCACGGCCGGCAAATCACCGGCCGCCAGCGCCCCCCGGCCGGCCACGGCGATGCGGCCGCACGCGTCGAAAATGCTTTCAAATGCGACCTGATCAGCGGACCACCGGCGTCGCACGTCGCCGACCACGTCTCTGGTGGCGCTGCGAACTCCCGTATCGCCGATGACAAGGCGCAAAGCCTGGGGCGTGGTGAAGGTCTCGATCAGTGGCTGCGGCTCGCGGCGAACAAAGTAAACCGGCTGTTCGTAGGCAATTACCGTGTTATCGACGCCGCTGGGAGTGCCGTGGTGCAGCCGCTCAACTTCATAGGCGAGACCCGATATTTCCTCGCGTGAAATCGTTTCGCCAAACCCCATGTACATTGCCAGGGCGCGAATGATCGCGACCGATATGGCCGCGCCGCTGCCCAGCCCGCTGGCAATGGGTATGTCGCTGGTGACACTNAGCGAGTACCCATCGGCGAGGGAGCGGTGATAATGATGCTCGACCACGCGGACCACGGCCGCCAGGGGATTGTGGGCGTGGACCTTCGACAGAAGCGCCGAACGGTTCAGATCGGGCGCAATGAGGGCCACATCGGCGCGGCCTGTCTCCTCGACTGTCGCCCGCGCCCGCAAATGGACGATGGGCGCGGCCAGCGCCGGGCGCCCATAGACGACCGCGTGCTCGCCAAACAAGATGACTTTCCCGGGTGCCGTTGCGGTGACCATCGTGCGTTTCGGCCTAGTTGATGAGATAGAGGGCGATGATGACCATGAGGCCATAGAGGGCCAGGGTTATCTGCAGGGGCCTGTCGCGCAGCAAAATTTCTTCCGGCGCGCCCCCCTCGCCGCGGACGTGAATCAGGTAGAGGTAGCGGAAAATGGCATAGAGCACGAAGGGGATCGTCAGCATCATGGCGTGGTTTTCCGGCAAGCCCTCGGCCAGAAAAGTGTAGAGGCTGTAAGCCACCACGGCGCTGGTGGTGACAATTCCCTGCAAGCGGTCAATCAGGTCCAG
>JAACJX010000368.1 GCA_014237545.1 Ardenticatenia bacterium
CCGGCAGGCCCAACGGTTGCGCCTCCTGCTTCGAGCGCCGAATCGCCCAGCCCAGAATAGCGACCAACACCAGGGATACGATAATGACGCCAATACCTCGGTCGCTATAGCGCACGACGATCGGCGCAATGATCAGACTGACGAGGTTGACGACCTTGATCATCGGATTCAGGGCGGGGCCGGCGGTGTCCTTCAGCGGGTCGCCGACGGTATCGCCGACGACGGCCGCCTTGTGGCGCTCCGAGCCCTTGCCCGTGTTGGCCTCCACATTACGCTCCTCATCCTCGATGAGCTTCTTGCCGTTGTCCCAGGCGCCACCCGTGTTGGACATGAACACGGCTAGCAGCATGCCCGAAACGATGATGCCCGCCTGGAACCCGCCCAGCGCCTCCACCTGGAGGAGAAGGCCTACGGCTATGGGCGTGACGACGGCCAGGATGGCCAGGTTGATCAGGTCGCGTTGGGCCGCGACTGTTGAGATAGTCACCGCGCGAGCGTAGTCGGGCTTCTTGGTCCCCTCGAGGATACCCGGGATACGGAACTGGCGGCGAACCTCCTCGACCATCTGCCCGGCGGCGCGGCTGACGGCGCGAATCGCTAGCGACGAGAACATCCACGGCAGCGCGCCGCCCAGCAACATGCCGACGAAGACGATTGGCGAGGAGACACGAATGCCGTTGGCCAGCGCCTCCGGATCGACCAGGGAGACGTCGGTGATGAATGAGCCAAAGAGCGATACGGCGGCGATGACCGCTGAGCCGATGGCAATCCCCTTGGTGATGGCCTTGGTCGTGTTTCCGACGGCGTCCAGGTCGGCCATGATATGGCGGGCCTTCGGGCCGAGCCCGGCCATCTCGCCGATGCCGTTGGCATTGTCGGCGATGGGGCCAAAGGAGTCCATGGCCACGTTGTTGCCGGTCAGGGTCAGCATGCCGATGCCGGTCATGGCAATACCGTATAGGACAAACGTGAACTGGATAAATTCAGCCGAGAATCGCTCCGAAACGAACTGATCGACGGGGATCCCAGTGTAAATGAGGATGGCGGCCACAATGGTAGCGGCGATGACGATGACCGACCATACGGCCGACTCATAACCCGAGGCTAAACCGGAGAGGATGGTCGTGGCCGGACCGCCNGACGTGCTGTCGCGTATTTCTTTAACCGGCCGGTAGTGGGTGCCAGTGAAGTAGTCGGTCAGGCGGTCGATCAGGATAGCCAGGGCTACGCCCGCGGCCGTTGACAGGAACGGCCGCCACCATCCGCCGGGAACGGTATCCATGTAGAAGAAGGCGATAATGCCGAAGAGAACGACCGAAATCGCCGCGGAGGTCAGGAACCCGCGGAAAATGGCCTGCATGGCATTGCCACTATCGTCAGACTCACCCTTCACCAGGTACGTACCGACGATGGACGCCAGAACGCCGATGCCGCGAACCAGCAGCGGGTAGAGGATGTACTCGTTGTGACCGGTGATCANGGCTAGGGTCACGCCCAGGATCAGGCCGGAGACAATGGTGACTTCATAGGACTCAAAGATGTCGGCCGCCATGCCGGCGCAGTCACCCACGTTATCGCCCACAAGATCGGCGATTACCGCGGCGTTGCGCGGGTCATCTTCAGGCATGTCGTGTTCGACTTTACCGACCAGGTCAGCACCGACGTCAGCCGCCTTGGTGTAAATGCCGCCGCCGACACGCANGAAGAGGGCAATAAGCGTGCCACCGAAGCCGAAGCCCAGAAGGGCGTCCGGGGCTGCCTGGGCAAAGATCATGAAGATCAGCGTGCCGCCCAACAAACCTAGGCCGTCGGTGAGCATGCCGGTGATCGTCCCCGTGCGGTAGGCGATACGCAAGGCGTCCTTGAAGCTGGTGCGCGCGGCCGCGGCCACGCGGACGTTCCCCTCAACGGCCATGCGCATGCCCAACTGGCCCACNGTCAGCGAGAAGCCCGCGCCCATGACGAAGGCCAGCGCGCGGCCGATACCGACAATCAGGCGGATNGTATCCTCGCTGTAGCCTTCGAATACCTCCATGGAGAACTCGGTCGGCGGCACGATGTAGACACTAAGGAANAGAGCGATGGTGAGAAGCGCGATGAATGGCAGGATTGTTCGTAGCTGGCGAGTCAGGTAGGCNTTGGCACCCTGGCGGATGGCCTCCCAGACCTCCTGCATCTCTTTCGTTCCCTTATCCTCGGCCAGAATCTGGCGACGTAAGAACAAGGCGTAGAGAAGGCCCACGAACGCAATAGCCAGAACAAGCCAGGTTGCGATCACCTCAAAATTTGTGAGGCCCATCTCCAGAAACCGGAATAATTGATCCATACTCGCTTTTTAAACCTCCTAATCGGTACAAATGGATGTGGAGCGACAATCTTCCTGAAGTCGCCAATTTTATCCATGGGTTATGGCGAGCCTTGCATCGACTTTTACCCGCCCATGGGATTGACTAAATAACTGTCAAAAAGCGAATTATGCCGGCGTATGCCCGAGGCCACTGATCCCTTGGTCATTACGCACAATGGAAACGGTCGCCTGTTCGTGCGACTTGCTGTAAAGCACATAAACATAACCTGTATAAAAAATTAGACAAATATTCAGCCGCAATTCAGGAAAAATCAATCCGCCGCCGGATTTGGGCTGGCTGCTTTCGCCCTATCGCGCGCAAAACTCCCGGCCAGAACCTTGCGCGACAGTCGTAACAGATCACACTTACGAAAAACACAGGGTAGACTCTGAGGGATGACATAGGAAGAGGGACGGGCNCTCCTTGCCTATAACAGAAAAGTANGGGATGAGAACGGCATGCTCACGCAGCTGGTTACCGAACTGCAACCTGAATCCCTTCCATGAATCCCTCGCCTTGCTGGTTCAACCCAGGTCTGTCTCTCCTGTGATTCTTTTCTGTTATCGTGAACAGTTACCGGCAGCGATAAAAATTGAAAAAGCCCTATCTTGGTTCTATAATCCNTTGGATTCTNTGGAAGATAGAAGCCAAACANGTTATACNGTCGGTTCAAGGTGCGGATCAGGGCCGCACTTTTTGTTGTTTTCTTCAGGCAGCAGTCCTGNAAGATAAAGGAGTTTTATTACTGAACGATGGAGCAAATTCAAGTTAACGCAGAGATCACCCGGCCGGATCTGCCGGTCGTCTGGTGGATCGGTATCCTCGCCGCCCTCGTGGCGCTGGCCTTCGCTTATTTTTTCTACAGGCAGATGATGCGCGAAAGCGAAGGCACCCCGAAAATGATTGAAATTGCCTCGGCGGTGCGCGAAGGCGCCATGGCCTATCTGCGGCGCCAATATCGCATCGTCACCATTGCTTTCGTGGCGCTGGTCGTCATCTTTGCCATTATGGCCTTATTCAATTTACAAAGCCCGGTCGTGCCTATCGGGTTCTTGACTGGTGGCATACTGTCCGGTCTGGCCGGTTTTATCGGCATGAAGGCGGCGACGAACGCCTCGGCCCGCACCGCTCATGCCACCGCCAGTAGCTTGACCAACGGTTTAAAACTTTCTTTGCGCGCCGGAGCGGTAATGGGCCTGGTGGTCGTCGGCTTCGCCCTACTCGACATCACTGTCTGGCTCGGCGTGCTTTATTACGTCGTGCCGGCGCTCTTCCCNGATAGCATCGTNAACGTGCCAAACCCGTTGCCAATCATCACGGCCACGATGCTCAGCTTCGGCATGGGCGCGTCCACCCAGGCNCTGTTTGCCCGCGTCGGCGGCGGAATTTACACCAAGGCGGCCGACGTCGGCGCTGACCTGGTGGGCAAGGTCGAGGCGGGCATCCCCGANGACGACCCGCGCAATCCGGCGACTATCGCCGACAACGTGGGCGACAACGTGGGCGACGTGGCCGGCATGGGCGCCGACCTCTACGAGTCCTANGCCGGCTCCATCCTGGCGACGTTGGCCCTGGGCGTGGCCGCGGTTAGCGCGTCNAGCGCGGCTCTGTCAGCGGATGAGGTGATNCAGTACCAATTGCGGTTGATCGCCATCCCAATCGGCCTGGCGGCCATCGGTATCTTCCTGTCGATCATTTCGGTGTTCATCGTCCGCGCGCGTGAAGATGCCAACCAGAACGAACTGCTGAGCGCTCTGAGCCGAGGCCTCTACTTTAGTTCAATCGGCATCGCCCTCCTGTCTCTGCCGTTCCTCTATCTAACCGGGCTGGATAACTGGCTGCAGATCTGGGTCGCGGTTATCGTCGGCCTGCTGGTCGGGGTGATCGTCGGGAAATCCACAGAGTATTACACCTCCCATGCCTTCCAGCCGACCCGCTCCATCGCCGAGCAGGCCAACACCAGTTCGGCTACGGCGCTCATCGAAGGGCTGGCGGTCGGCATGGAATCCGGCGGCATCCCGGTGGCGGCTGTCACCATTGGCATCGCCATCAGCTATTACGTCATGGGCGGGATCGATAACGTGCTAATGGGGCTGTTCGGCGTGGGCATCGCCGCAGTGGGCATGTTGTCTACCCTGGGCTTCACGCTGGCTACTGACGCCTATGGCCCAATCGCCGACAATGCCGGCGGCAACGCCGAAATGGCCGGATTGGACCGCAGTGTCCGGGCGCGCACCGATCAACTGGACGCCGCCGGGAACACCACGGCGGCCATCGGCAAAGGCTTTGCCATCGGCTCNGCCGCCCTGACCTCGCTGGCNTTGCTGGCCGCTTATCAGGAGGCNGTCCGNCTNACGCTNGTCGANTTGCGTGGNGTCACCACNGTNCCGGTGAATGGCGAGATGATCGANGTGGCGACGATGANCATCGAGCAATTCCTGNCCTATTTCCAGGTNACGCTCTTCAATCCGGCGGTNCTCATTGGTCTCTTNGCCGGGGCGGCCACGACCTTCTTCTTCTCNTCCATGACCATGCGCGCCGTCGGCCGCGCCGCGGGCGGGATGGTCGAAGAAGTGCGCCGCCAGTTCCGTGAAGATCCGGGNATCCTCGAAGGCANGTCCCGGCCNGACTATGCCCGCTGCGTCGACATCAGCACGGCCGCGGCCCAACGCGAGATGATCGCCCCCGCGCTGGTGGGNATCGGCGTGCCCGTCGTCATCGGCATGCTCTTCGGCGTTGCCGGCGTGATGGGCCTGCTGGCCGGNGGGCTNGCGACCGGGTTCGCTCTGGCNATCACGATGTCNAATGCCGGCGGCGCGTGGGACAANGCCAAGAAGTACATCGAGGAAGGGGAGCACGGGGGTAAAGGATCGGAGGCCCATAAAGCCGCCGTTGTCGGCGACACAGTGGGCGACCCGTTCAAGGACACCTCTGGCCCGGCGCTCAATATCCTCATCAAGCTCATGGCGATGGTTTCGGTCGTCTTTGTCGGCCTGACCGTCTTCTTCGGCAACGGCCACGGGCTGATATACACGCTCGTCAGCGGCTCATGACGAACNGTCTCGTCTCGATCCAGTAGCCAGAATAAGGTGTGGCCGGGTAGGCTGCACCTTTTTACTTTGGAGTATAATGGGATGCGACTCCAATTGATGTAGAGAGCCATGACAACACTTCTCGTTTACGCACCCGCTTCCGGCCATACGAAAGCGCAGCACCCCGAAAGCTTCAAGCGCGTGGCCACGCTCTTGCCGATCCTCGATCAACATGGATTGATGCCCGACCTGTACCAATTGCCGCCCACCCCGGCGACGATCGAGCAACTGCGGCGCGTCCACACCAACGAATTGATCGAGTACGTTCGGCAGGTATCCCAACGCGGAGGCGGGCTATTGGACCAGGGCGACACCTATGTAACCGGCGAAAGTTTTGAAATGGCGCGGCTGGCGGCCGGTTCCTGCGCGGCGGCCGTGGACCAGATCATGACCGGACAGGCGCGGAACGGGTTCGCGCTCGTTCGGCCNCCCGGACATCANGCCGAGACCGACCGCGTCAGCGGNTTCTGCATCTTCAACAACGTCGCCGTGGCTGCCCGNCAGGCCCAGGTGGTGCACAAGGCCAANCGCGTGGCGATCATCGATTTCGACGTGCACCACGGCAANGGNACCCAGGACATTTTCTTCGAAGATGATTCCGTCCTGTTCATCTCGGTTCATCTCTACGCGCCATTTTTNTATCCNGGTATTGGGGGAATGTACGAAATTGGCGTNGGCCGCGGGCGAGATTTCACGCTCAANGTNCCACTNCCGCCTTACGTGGGCGANAGTGGCTACCGTAATGTGTTCGACGGTCTCGTCGAGCCACGCCTTAAATCTTTCCAGCCTGACCTCATCATTGTTTCGGCCGGCTTCGACGCCCATTGGCAGGACCCGCTGGCGATGGGCGGCCTCAGCCTTACCGGCTATGCGGAGATCACGCGCAAGTNGATCGGCTATGCTCAATCTCACTGTCAAGAGCGTATCCTGTTCGTTCTGGAGGGTGGCTACCAACTCGACGTATTAACCACGGGGGTTGTGAACGTCTTCCACGCGTTGCTCGACCACGACACCATCCTTGATCCACTCGGCCCGATGTCCCGGTCGGAGCACGACATTACCGCTTTACTGGAGCGGCTGAAGGCCCATTACTTGCTAAAATGAGCCATGCACTTGATAATAGCGGCTGGAAGTTGACCATAATTCGTTGATCGGAATGGGTTCTAACAAAGCTTTGTAGGATGTGTGCGTGCGCCATTCGGGGGTGTGACACAACGTAACTGTCACCGGCGCAAAGGAAGTGCTATGGACGATCATACCGATGACCGTGACCCCGACCGCCCACCGGTCGGTACGCCGGAGGAATTGGAAGAGGCCCTGAAATGGCTTGAGGATTTAACAGCCCGACAGGGAAAGCCCGCGGACGCGTCGAAGCCCACCCCGGCGCCGGCGCTGGAGTCACCATTCCGTGGCCTCATCGAGAGTGAAGACGGCGATCTGCCCGATTGGTTGCGCGAGCTACCCCCCTCACGGCTGGATGAAAACGAGCCCGAAAGCCGCCTCGACTGGCTGGCGAAGATGGCCCAGCAAGAATCCATCGAGGAACTGCCCACGCTGGAGTGGCGTCGCCTCTCCGAGCCGGCCCAAAGC